>JAUIDL010000040.1 GCA_030428585.1 bacterium
GAGTGTGGCAGCAATTATTAACGGCACCCCAGGTGGTGCGACCACCGAAGGGACGACTACAGGAGTGAATCCATTCCTTGCCCTCTGGCCCCTCTACGTCAGTTTGGTGGCAATTGTGATCAGTTTTTGGCTCGGTGAAAAACGAGAAAAACGCGTACTGGCCAAGCGTGGCCCTCTGTATCATTAGTCACCCCCTATTCTTCTTCGGGGAAGGCAACCTTTATGACGTCCTGATAATAGGCTGATTTGGCTTCATTTTTGCAGGTGACCGCGATGGGGTACTCGCCAACCTCACGGTTACTTTCAATTGTCCATGTCCACTCAATAACGCCAAAATTGTTGGCAGTTTTTGCCACCAACCCCGAGTCAGTGCTTTCTTTCTCTTCATCACCTAACTCACCGTACGTCACGGTTATGTCACAGTCCGCTTCCGGATTAGTTTTAATGGTAAAGGAGGCGTTTTCTCCAGGAGGAACCGGACTGGTTAAGGCTTGTTTGGCGATACCAACAACGCCTTCTGGATCAGCTTTTGAGGGCGTAGGGCCGGCTGGGCGCTCATTTGGCTCTATAACCGCTACTGTCTCTGTCTCGTTCGATTGCAGCGCCATATACCACGTGTACGCCACTCCAGCACCCACTAACAATACTAGGACGACAGTCGTCCCAATCGAAATATTTCGAACGCGTCGCCAGACACCACCCGCTCTTCGTCGTCCATAGTCAATCATGTCACTCTTCAGTCCGGTTATGAGCCGATTTGGTCATAATATTGCTGTATAGAGTTTGATACCTTACCGTCTGACTTAAGGTTCTCAATAAAAAGAATTTGATCATTATTTATCAACATCTCGTCCTCTGGCCCATGCACTTCACTCCCAAGCTTTATGAGTTCGAGGTTGTTCGATGATGATGCAGCACTCTCCTGTAGTGGAGAAGACGGGTCATTCTCGGATGCTTGGATGTAGAATACATCAGATAAGCGCGTGAAATCACCATTAGATGAAGTGGCGAGTCGACCAAAATAAACCTGTCCACTTGTCAAAAACACTGCCTGATATTTACTACTGTCAATCTGGCCCGCCCCAAAGAAGAGACGGCCAAGGAAAATGCCGCCCACTACCAAGAGGCCTAGTAGGATAATAATACCAATACCCATCAAGTTGGCTTTTAGTTTTGGTGCTTTTTTCGATTTGCTTTCATGGTGAGCCGAACGTGGCGCAGGCGGTGTCGTTGGACGAGGCGGAACAGAGTTCGGTCTTGACGTTTTATGAGCCTGTGCCTGGGCAGCCTGCGCTTTGCGGGCTAATTCATCAGCATAACCAGAACCGTTATTATTCATATCGGCAACATTCTCCACTTACTTCGTTGTATCCATCCTAGCATAAGAGGTATGTCAGATACAATTGGCTAATTTTAACTCACCCCTACAAGCCGACGCTGTACTTGTGGTAAAGCACCGGTTTCATCATCCTCAGTTTCTGGAATAATTATTTCGCCCTCTATGACACAGCCCTCTTCATCAACGATTGAATTTGGTGGTGTATCAGGACAAGTATCAACATCATCCAAGACACCGTCACCATCGGTATCAACTGGCGCTGGTTCTTCGTCTTCAATCACACAGCCGTCGCTATCGACTTCGGCACCCGCAGGTGTATTGTTACACAAGTCATTCTCATCAATCACGCCGTCGTTATCACTATCTTCTGGCTCACGTTGAACCTCACAGGTATCGCTCGGTACGGCATCACGGATAAAGTACTCCGCGTACGTACCATCTGTACCACCACCGGTCACTGGCAAGCCATTTGCCACACAGACCGTAATGCGATCGACACCACTGGTCACTTCGAACGGCTGATTCGCTTGACCATTCAGTCCAGCTATCAAGACTTGTTGCCAAATTGGCCCAGCCATAGCCGACCCACCATTCAGCATGGCGGTGTTGTCGTTGTTGCCGACCCAGACACCGACAGCAAGTTGCTTGGCGTACCCGATTGTCCAGGCATCGCGCGCGTCATCAGTCGTCCCCGTCTTGACGGCGACATCGTAGCCGTTGGTGTTCAAACTACTCCCAAAGATGGGTGCTCGAGCAGCTTCATCATTCAAAATATCAGAGATAAGGAACGACGCATCTTCGCCCATCACCGGATTCGGCGCACTGGCCCGGTAGGTGAATACCGTGTCGCTATACTTGTCTTCTATCTTCAGAATACTAGCCATCTCGTACTGCTGGCCACCATTAGCAAACGCTGCATAGGCATTCGTCATTTCTGTCAGCTTCGCTTCGGCAGAACCAAGCGCCAATGAAAGACCATAGTCGGTTGTCGCATCGAGTGTCGTCAATCCCAGCCGTTGGAACGCCTCTAGGGCTGCATCAACGCCAAGCATCTCCATCACCTCTACAGATGGAATGTTCAATGACTGCGCAATCGCATTACGGGCGCTAATATCACCCCTGTAATTGAGGTCAGCGTTCTCTGGCCGATAGCCACCACCAAAATCAGTTGGTTCATCATGCAATATTGTGGCTGGACTAATCACCCGGCGTTGCATTGCTTCGGTGTAATACAGCGGCTTGATACTAGAGCCTGGCTGACGCTCAGCCGTGGCCATATTGACCATACCAAAGTCCTCGTTTTGATAATCAGCACTCCCCACCATGGCGCGGATGCCACCAGTCGTTGGATCAATCGCTACCACAGCTGCATTCGATCCGCCGTTCGCTTCGATAAAGCCAATGTGATTGTCGACGGCAGTATTGGCTGCTTCTTGCAACGTAGCGTCCAGAGTTGTCGTCACACGAAAGCCTGAGCGTGTCACCTCTTCTTCACCGTATTCAGCGTACAGCTGTTCCAAAATCATCTCTGCGAAGTGTGGCGCACTCCCTGCATCATTTTCTTGTGTCGCATAGGTGAGCTTTTCTGCCTCGGCTGCTTCTAATTCATCTTGAGTAATATCACCGTTATCGAGCATGCGGCCCAAAACCGTCGCTTGACGCTCCTGCGCGTATTCAGGGTTACCCGAGATAGGCGAGTACGCACTAGGTGCCGGTAGCACACCAATCAACATCGAACTTTCTGCGAGGTCCAAATCAGCCGCCTCTTTGCCGAAATACGTTTCAGCGGCAGCATCAATCCCAAAGGCACCCTCGCCGTAATACACCGAATTCAGATACAGGTCCAGAATTTCGTCCTTGCTGTACTGCTGTTCAATCGCCATCGCAATCGCCAACTCTTGATACTTACGAATAATCGTCTGATCGTCATACAGGACCGTATTCTTTGCCAATTGCTGCGTCAGGGTCGAACCGCCGTACGCCGTAAAATCACCACTCGAGATATTCGCAAATAACGCACCGATAATACTCACGAAAGAGAAGCCGCCGTGCTCATAGAAATTCTTATCTTCCGATGCAATCAGTGCTTGTTCGGTGTAGTCAGATATCTCGTCTAGCCCCAGTCGCTCGCCACGATCAGCCGTTCCAAAGCTATAAAAGACTTCCCCTTCTTCATCCATCAAGACGACGCCGGTGTTGTTATAGTTGAGTAACTGATCAGGGTCGGCAATCACACTGGCAAAGTATAAATAGGTGATTAACGGGATAATAATTAAGACGGCGACAATCGGGCCAGCAATCAGCAGAATTTTCTGCCAGAGCTTCAGTCCCTTGAACCAGACCCAGATACGCACAAAGAACGCCTTGATAGGGGCGAACTTTTTGTCGAACCACGTTGGCTCTTTGACGGGTTTCTTCTCTGGTCGATAGCTGGAAATTGTTTTCATATAAATGCCTCCTTATTATACGCTATGCCGGCGATATTTGGTGTTCACCGAAACTTTGCTAAAATAGAGCAGATGTTAGAAGCTGCAGAAATCAAGTTTTATCACAAGCTCGTCGCGACGGCGCTCTTGACGCTTGGTGTGGGCACGACGTTTTACCACTTCCAGGAAAATCTCAGTTGGATTGATGCGTTCTACTTTAGCGTGGTGACACTATCGACGGTTGGCTATGGAGATATTACCCCGGTCACTTCTGTCGGAAAAATCTTCACCGCGTTTTATATCCTCATCGGTGTTGGTATCATCACCACCTTTATTAGCTACACGCTCAAGCGTCGTCACCACTACAACCCCTTTGACCCAGACGCAAAAATACCACTCCCAAAGAGTTTCAAAAAGAAAAAATAAGTCTTATTGTTGCGGCGGCAACTGCTGCGGTTGGGCAACCGTTCCCTGCAATACGTCACTGACCATGTGCATGAAATAGTCGTTTGCGCTGGCCGCGAGCTCCAAGAATATCGCCCGGTCGAGCCAAGAATAGGCGCTATGCTCCCAGCTGAGACGAATTTCTGGGCGACTCGTCAGCTGCGCCATAAACAAGATATCAGTCGTCCCGTGGGCCGAGTATTGTGTTCCAGCGAACACCTCACGCACCATGTGGCGGTTAATCACCAGGCCTGTTTCTTCCAGGACTTCTCGTAGCAGCGCGTCCAAGACAGCTTCGTTGGGCTCGACTTCACCGCCGGGTATATCCGTATCATTGCCAAATTGAGGGTGGTTACTTCGTGTGAGCGTCAAATACTGCCCTTGTACATCGATAATCAAAATTTTGACGACAGCAGTATGCATAGTGGCTTCATTATAACGCGAAATCACGCAATAAAAATTAATTGCTATACTCAGAGTATGCTCTCGACAACCTTACCTGCTGGAACTGTTCACAAGATGCCTACCGATCTGCGCAAGGCGCTCCTAGGCGACAAAAAGGCGCTCGCCGCCTGGCTCGACATCACGCCACTTGCGCGCAACGAGTGGATTTGTTGGGTTGAATCAGCCAAACTGATCGAAACACGCTCACGACGTGTCATGCGCACGCACACAGAACTAGCTGAAGGTATTCGCCGGCCTTGCTGTTGGCCGGGCTGTCTGCACCGTGAAAAAAACGGTCGCTAGGCACTACTATGCGACGAGTTGCACAACCGTACGCTCAATCAGCTGGCGCGGCAATGGTGTATCGAGTGGGAACCAAAGTGTTCCTTTGCCTTTCGTGTACTGCGCCAGTTCACTCCGTAGTGCCGCATCTTTTGGAATTGGGTACAAGGCAACGTGATCTTTCCAGCCCGATACAAACACTTTCGCGCGCTTTTCATCGACTTTATAGCCGATAATAGCGTAACTCACTACTTCGTGAGCGGTCGGAATCGTCTCGCGAACGATTTGTCGTAACGCATCAAACTGCACACGTGCTTGCATGGGAACCTGAGCGACATATGCTTCTACCGAATCGAGAGCTGGTGACTTTGCGCTTTTCCTGTAAGATGTTTCGAGCATTTTTCGTAAGACCGACCTATCGACGACGGCTAAATCTTTTACATACAGGCACGACACTCCTAGGCTGTGTGGACCGAGCCGACCGAGCTCTTCTGAGGCGTCATCAAAACCTTCATTAAAATAAATCGTCAGATTTGCCTTGCGCGGGCTAAAACCGAGCCGTGGCATATCGCCTTCACGACCCGTATCGTATATATAATGGCGTGAACCAAACCCAACAATACTCGGTCCCCACATGACTGCTGGTTCACCGCTGATTTCATGCATCACCTTAATAATTTCGCGAGCATCTTGCGCACGCTGCGCACTGACGGTCGAAAGAAAGTCTTCGACACTTTGATCGGTTGGGATGGTTTTATTCTGATTTGCCATATGTTTTTATGATACCACCACAGTGGAGACAACACCTATATATTGACGTATGCCTCACAAAATGCTATAATTATATTACTGGACCCCCTTATTCGTTTCTATGGAAAGGAGAGGCCATGCCTCTTATCACCATCACCATCCACCCCACCATCCCACCGTACTTCACACAGCCGGGACGACCCGATTGGGACGCGGTTGCGACAGCGATACGACAGGACTTCGGCTACCACCTGCTCGAAGGCATCATGTCACACAAGGACGAGCTCAACCTCGACCCCAACACCGTCAGAAGCGCCGTTCAGATCATGTACGCAACCTTCGACGACGACGGCATCAACCTGCCCGATGTCTGGGTCACGCTGCAGTTCAGTGAGCCCAAGTCCGAAGATGTCGAAGTCATCGATCGAATCCGGCGCACTGCCAACACGATTGTGCGAGAGTGGTTCGACACCTGCGACTTCAGCATCCCTAACATCGTCCTCGACCTCTTCTGGGTGCCGAGCCACGGCATCGGATCTGTCGATGGAGTGGAGTTCTCCTGGTAACGACGAGGCTCAAGCCTCCGAACTCGCCGAGTGCAAAAAAGCCTCCGAGATTCGGAGGCTTTTTTGCTTATTCAGTAGAGCGCTTTAGCGTTGGCGGAAGCTGCTACCACCGAAAGATGAACGGCCACCACCGTTGCTTGGTCGGCGGTCAGATCGCTCTTCGCGTGGACGAGCTTCGTTGACGATA
>JAUIDL010000041.1 GCA_030428585.1 bacterium
AAGTTCGGTGCCTTTCTGTCTAACGAAATGATGCGCAATATTATCGGGCAGACCAAGAGTGGCTTTAACCTGCGTGACATTATGGATAACAAGAAGATCTTGCTGGTGAACTTATCAAAGGGTCGGGTGGGTGAGCTGAACTCGCAGCTACTCGGTATGATCTTTGTGATGAAGTTTCAAGCGGCGGCTATGGGGCGGGCTGACTTGCCAGAAGACCAGCGTGTCGACTTCTCGCTGTACGTGGACGAGTTCCAGAACTTTGCGACCGAGAGTTTTGCGACCATTCTGTCTGAGGCACGAAAGTACCGCCTGAGTTTGATTCTGGCTAACCAGTTTATGACCCAGCTGACCGATCAGATTCGCGAATCGATTATTGGTAACATCGGTACCGTCATTAGTGGTCGTATTGGTATTACCGACGCCGAGATCTTGGTCAAGAAATTCTCGCCGACTTTTGATGCGGAAGACCTGACGCGACTGCCGAACTTCCAAACGGTTTCATCGGTGATGATCAATAACGTGCCGTCAGCAGCCTTCAGTATGTCGTTGGTGCCACCAATGGGGCAATCGAATCCGGAATTACGAGATGCCCTGAAGCGATTATCGGCGGCGAAATACGGTCGTCCTCGGGCGGAAGTCGAAAAAGATATCTTTGCCCGGCTGGGTGCGGGGGATGCAGCTAAAAAAGCCAAGCTAGAGGCCCTCAAGAAGGCACAGCAAGAGCGCATGCAGGCATTTACGAATGGAAACCCATCTGGCCAACCTGGCATGCCACAGGGCTTCTCAGGGGCACCTGCACCATCGCCAACAGCCCCGCCACCACCGCCACCAGCTGGTGCTGGATCATTTATGGATGAATGGTTAGCCAAGCGACAGGAAATCAAGGCAAAACCAGCGGCGGAAGCACCACAGGCTCCTCAACCGAATCACGCTGCCGAGGCACCAAAACAAGCCGACAAAGCAACCGACGACCACTTTAAGGTGCGCGACGGTAAAGACGATGATGGTGATCACGTCTCGATTTCGTTACGAAAATAGACTAAGACTTTTTACCGGTGACCAGCAGGCGGATATAATCGTACATCATGCCGATAATCCAACCAAAGATGAAGGCAGCGATGGTTTCGAAGCCTGATAACGGATAGCCAAATGTCTTGGCTATCAAGTACGTGGCTAAAACTAAGACGAAGGCGGTAATCGAACCAGCCAAAATGGCGTTTGGTCGTGCGATTGTTGAGCCAATAAATTCACTGGTTTTTTCGACGGCAGGTGAGTGGATAAACTTGCTAAAGGCACGTTGGACTGGCGGTAATTCCGCTTGCACCTGCTTCATGTGCTTGTTAAAGCTGGCGGTCTTTTCTTTTTTACTAATGGCGGTGCGACGACGAGCCGGGGCAGTGTGGCCTGGTTTTTTGTCTTTTTCGGCGCCACCTTTTTCGACACTCACGGCTGACTCCAGGGCTTCAACCCTGGCTTTCTCGGCTTGTGTCTCGGCACTTTCGACGTTCTTTTCGGCTTTGTTGTCGATGCCTTTTTCGGCGCGTTCGTAGTGCTCAGCCGTGATTTCTGGCTGTTCAGCGCCGCGTTCAGAACTGTTTTTTAGTTGCTCACTCATTCTAGAACGCTCCTGTGTTAACGTCGCGACGGATCAAGCGAACTTCGCGGCCAAGTTGTTTTGAACGGAAGAAGAAGAACGTGACGACGGCGAGCAAGATAGCACTAAAGGCGATGTTCTCACCAGGCCCAGTCGTTGGCAACTCGGTGGTAACCTGTTCGATGACTTTCGGTGGGGCACAGGTGACGGGGATAACAACGTATGAGTCGTAGAAGGTGTTTTCCATGCGGCAGTCGTACGAGCTTGGGTCACTGACACCGGTTGGGGTGGCAGGGATGTCTGACAAGACTTTGATAGAGAAGACACGAGTCTGTGTGTCGCCAGGTTCGAGGGTAATCGCTGGCCATGTTAGTTGACGAGTATCTTCGTTGTATTCAGCGCCGCCTCGGTCGGTCAGGGTTGCGTATTCCAAAACGTCACCGAGATCATCGACAAAGGTAAATTCTTTGGCGGTACCACCAGTGTTTTTGACCGTCAAGGTAAAGGTAATGCGATCATCTTCTTTGGCGGTGACCGTGGTTGCGTTAACGTTACCTTGGGAAACGTTCACCGCGGTCTTGTTGACTTCGATTTTGGCTGGAGGTGTCGTACAGCCGACCGGTACCGTCACGACTTGATCGATGAACATATTATTCATTTCACAATCGGTTTTTTCCGTGACCAAACTATCGTTTAGTTGCACCGTGTAATTCTTGGTGACGGTTTGTGACGGTCCGAGGGAAACACTTCCCCAAGATAGGGTATTGCTAGCCGGCTCAAAGGTCCCACCACCGTTATCGATCAGGCGTGAGAAGCCGAGGACGTCGGTCAGATTGTCTTTGAGGTTGACGTTGGTCGCCGTACCACCGGTGTTTTTAACACTGACGGTGTACTTGACCTGGTCGTTTGCTTTCGCGGCCGACTTGGTCGCATCGACGTCGCCTTGCGTGACGTTGACAGCTTTTTTATCGGCGACGACTTTGGCTGGGGCAGGTGGCGTTGGTTTCTCCGGATATTTATCGGTGATCAAGTTACCACAGACTTGTAAAATGGCGAACCAACCAATTTTGGTTGAATGACCAATGTAGGCGTAGGTTAACCCATCGGGACTGTTACCAGCCGCCGTCAAAGGACGACCATAGATGGTAGTGACCTGCTTGAAGCTGCTGTCGGTGATTGCAATAGCTTTTGAACCAGCACGATTCTCAAATCCGTAGGTGATTTTTGTCCCAATCCTAAATTGCGCCAGCTTGGTCTGGGTGATTTCCTCACGGGTAATCCCAAAGTAGTTAAAGACGTCTTTGAGGTGACGTTCGTTGCGGTCGTAGGGGCCAAGAAACTTGTTCAAAGACACGCTCGAGCCAGTGCCCAGGCCACCAGGGATAAAGTCAGCGTTGTTCGAGGCGTTCGCCGATTCTGGCGGTTGGAACACGACTAAAGACTGCACCACGAGGGCGAGAGCAGTAAAGATAAGCCCGACACGACGGGTGACTTGCTCTTTGCGCAGACGCTTGGCGTAGAAGCCGAGTTGAGCGACAAGGGCTGGGCTAAAGGATAAGTTCGAGACAATTTTACGAAACATAGCTGCTTTTTATTTTAGTTATGGTTAACCTCTTGTCAAAAGATTAGCATAAAAAATATGTTCAATGCAATACCCCTAGCATGAACAATCATTTTCCGATATAATAGTCAGCAGTCAACTGTCCGCACTCGTCTGAGTCTGGGGTATTAAGATAGAGGTATAAGTATTGTGGTTAAACAAACAGATAACTCTTATGATGGCTCACAAATTCAGGTCCTTGAAGGGCTCGAGCCAGTCCGTAAGCGTCCAGGAATGTACATCGGGAGCACCGGCTACGATGGCGTTCATCACTTAATTAAAGAAATCGCCGACAACTCGATCGACGAAGCCATTGCTGGTTTCGCCTCGCGTGTCGATGTCACTATCCTTGAGGATGGTGGTATTACTATTTCCGACGACGGTCGTGGTATTCCGGTCGACAAGCACCCAAAGACTGGTCTGAGTACGCTTGAAACCGTTCTGACCGTCCTGCACGCCGGTGGTAAGTTCGGTGGTGGTGGCTACAAGGTCTCATCAGGGCTTCACGGGGTTGGTTCGAGTGTGGTCAACGCACTGTCGACCAAAATGATTGCTGAAGTTGTCCAAAAAGGGCAGCTCTACCGCGTTGTATTTGAACGTGGTGGCGTCAGCGAAGCCTTCAAGAAGGTCGGCAAGACCGATCGCCCAACCGGTACAACCATTACCTTTTATCCAGACCCCACTATCTTTAAAGAAACCGTTAGTTTTGATTACAAATGGGTCGTCGATTACCTGCGACACCAAGCTTACCTGACCAAGGGTGTCTATGTTGCTGTCGTCGACCAACGAACCGGTGAACGGGCTGCCTTTTATTTTGAAGGTGGTATTCAAAGTTACGTCAAACACCTGAATATCGGTAAAGATGTTCTGACCGACAGTGTCTTTTACGTTGAAAAACAAGTCGAGGACTCGATGGTGGAAATTGCCGTGCAGTACAACGATACTTATATCGAAACCGTCAAACCATTCGCCAACAACGTCTTGACCCCTGATGGGGGAACCCACTTGGTCGGCTTCCGCGCCGCGTTAACCCGTGTCATTAACGACTACGCGCGTAAAGCCAGTTTATTGAAGGAAAAAGACGATAACCTGACTGGTGACGACATCCGTGAAGGACTGACCGCGATTATCCTGGTCAAATTACCAGACCCTCAGTTCGAGGGTCAGACCAAGAACAAGCTCGGTAACCCAGAGGTTCGTCGCTACGTCGAACAGGTGATGAACGAATACTTTGCCTACTATCTGGAAGAGAATCCAGAGGTCGCCAAGAAAGTCGTCAACAAGGCCTTGCTGGCTGCTCGTGCCCGTAAAGCCGCTCGCGCCGCTCGTGACAACGTCCTGCGTAAGGGTGCGCTGGATGGCATGGGATTGCCTGGAAAGTTGTACGACTGCTCGAGTAAGAAACCTGACGAGAGCGAAATCTACATCGTCGAGGGTGACTCGGCTGCCGGATCGGCCAAAGAGGGTCGTGACAGCAAGACACAGGCGATTTTGCCACTCCGTGGTAAGGTGCTGAACACCGAACGCGCGCGTCTGGACAAGATGTTCGCCAACAAAGAGATTGTTGCCATGATCCAAGCCTTTGGGGTTGGTATCGGTGATTCATTCGACGTCAACGGCTTGCGCTACCACAAGATTATTATCATGACCGACGCCGACGTCGACGGAAGCCACATTTCGACGCTGCTGCTGACCTTCCTTTTCCGATACATGAAGGAAATTATCGAAGGCGGCTACGTGTACCTCGCAAAACCACCACTGTATTCGATTAACCGTGGCCAAAAGAAGCAGTACGTTTACGACGAACCTGCACTCGATGAAGCCCTGAAAGAAATCGTTTCGCAAAAGGAAGAGCGCGGTACTACCGTTGATAAAGACGCTGATCTGTTGAAGCAAGCTGGCGTGACCATCTCACGCTTTAAGGGTCTGGGTGAAATGGACGCTGATCAGCTGTGGGAAACAACCATGAACCCAGAAAACCGTGTTCTCAGCCAAGTCCGTATTGATGACGCAGAACGCGCCGATGCTATCTTTACCAAGCTGATGGGTGATGAAGTCTCACTGCGTAAGACATTTATTCAGACGCGGGCGAAAAATGCTAACCTTGATGACTTGGATATTTAGGGAGAGAAGAAGATGAACGACGATACCACACCGCAAAACGAAGATCTGCCAATTGAAGGCGAGATTATCGAACCGCAAGTCCAGGGAGTAGAACAGCGTACTCTCGAGAACGTTATGGAAGACAACTTCTTCCGTTACTCGATGAGTGTCATTATCGAACGTGCCCTCCCTGACGTCCGTGACGGTCTGAAGCCGGTACACCGCCGTATTTTGCACTCGATGAACGTCAACGGTAACCGTAGTAACGCCAAGTTCGTCAAGAGTGCCCGCATCGTTGGTGATGTTATGGGTAAATACCACCCGCACGGTGACTCGGCTATCTACGATTCAATGGTTCGTTTGGCCCAACCGTGGTCGCTGCGCTATCCGTTAGTCCAGGGGCAGGGTAACTTTGGTTCAATGGACGGTGACCCGGCCGCTGCCAGCCGTTATACCGAGGCGCGTCTGCAAAAATTCTCTGACGAGATGCTGGCTGACATCGAGAAGCAAACCGTTGATTTCCGCGATAACTACGATGGATCGGAGCAAGAACCAGTGGTGTTGCCAGCCAAGGTACCGAACCTGTTGTTGAACGGACAGATTGGTATTGCCGTTGGTATGGCGACTAATATCCCGCCGCACAACTTGGGCGAATTGGTTGATGCAACTATCGAACTGATTGATAACGAACACGCAACCATTGAAGACCTACTGAAGCACGTCAAGGGTCCAGACTTTCCAACTGGTGCAGTTGTCTATGGCGGCGCACCAATGAAGCAAGCCTACCAGACTGGACGCGGCAGTGTGACGGTTCGAGCGGTCGCCAACATTGAAGAAACCAAGAAGGGACGACACCAAATTATCGTCACCGAAATTCCATATGGTGTAAATAAAGCATCATTAGTTGAAAAGATCGCCGAACTCTACAAAGAGAAGAAAATTAGCATCAGCGACCTCCGTGACGAGAGCTCCCGCGGGAAAGTCCGCATCGTCATCGAGCTGAAAAAAGATGGCTATCCAAAGAAGGTATTGAACCAACTCTACAAGTTGACAGCCCTCCAAAGTAGCTTTAATTACAACATGCTTGCGCTTATCGACGGTATCCAGCCAAAGGTTTTGGGTCTGC
>JAUIDL010000042.1 GCA_030428585.1 bacterium
TCACGGTCATTTTGCACACTACTGAGCTTGGCATACTGATCTTGCAACAAGAGTTTGAATGATTCGGCCGCATCACGATAGTGCTGATTGTTAATCGAGGTGCCGACACCAATAAAAACACCTGCCACTAACGCTGCGGTAATCGCCAGCACCAGCATGGTTTCGATAATGGTGAACCCGGTTGTTCTGCGCACGCCCATGTTGTCGTCATTATAGCATAAGCATGACGACGATAGCCCCTTTAAAATAGGAGTTGTGTGTACCACGAAATCACGCCCGCACCAATGAGCTGCGTGATGACCATCCCGACGATCAAAAGTGGCCCAAATGGCACCTGAGACGTCCTGTTTAAGCGTTTTGCCAGCATAAACGGAATCACGACCAAACAGCCGATAAAGTTGGCTAAGAACAGCGCTAAGAGCGCTAACGGCCATGTCCCGAGCAGTAATCCCAGCGCAATACCCAATTTGACGTCACCAAACCCAATCCAGCGGCCTTTTGACACGATGTACAGAACAAAATACAGACCGCTGAGCACGGCGACCGCGCCCAGGGCGTTCACGATAGTCGCGAGCCACTCGCCCGTTTGAAAGCCGGTCAATGCGACCGATACGACACCGAGCCCAATCAAGACGATCGTGACACTATCGGGCAACAAGAACCACTTGGCGTCGTAGGCAAACTGAATCGCCAACGCAACACCAGCGAACAGCCAGACGACGACCTGTACCCACGCCAGTGGGGTGTCGAGTGCCATTGGCCACAACAGATATGAGACAACGAAAAATGTCGCGACCCCCAGCTCCATCAACGGTTCGAACCAGCCAATCGGTTGTCGGCATGAGCGGCAACGACCCTTTAAACTGAGCCAGCTGAGGAGCGGCACAAGATCGTACCACTGGAGCGTGTACCCGCAGTGCAAACAGCGTGATCGATCACCCCCGACCGATGTCTTTGTTAGAGGCTGTAAACGCTTCCACTCCTTTGGATCAACCGGTTCACCCGCTTTCTTATCACGCTTGAGTTGCTGGGCACGCAGTCGCCAGACGGTAGCGCCAGCAAAGCTCCCTAGAACGAGGCCAAACAAGACTAACGCGACAATTACCCAAGCAGTCATAACCATATTCCCATAGTAGCAAGCCATGACCGAAATAAAAACTCCGGACCAGTCCCGGAGTTTTTAAGTGTGTGATTAATGCATCCTAGGTGTTAACGCAGTAGAAGCCACCGCCTTCAAGAGCGATACGGAAGGCAATCTTGCGAGAACCACCAGATTCGATGGTTGCTGCGTCAGTTGCGCTACAGGTGTAGCCAGGTGACGAGAAGATTTGGTTCTGTGATGCTTCGTAGTTTTGTGAAGCACCAAGTTGTGCGGTTGTGTTCGAGGTAATCTCGTAGTGAGTACCACCACCAGTGACTGTTTGGCCTGAACGAACACCACTTGGGTCAACAAACGTATCGCCGTTGGTTTCCATGTACGTCGAAATGAAGTTTGGCCAGGTAATCGTTGCGGTTGTACCAGGCAACGAACCACGGTTCGCGCTCGAATAGTTGGTGACTGAGGTCTGCAGACGGCTCAAGTCGTTTTTGCGTTGTGTATCGCGTTGGTTACGTTGCAACGCAGGTAACGCGATGAAGACCATCAGGAAGATCAGTCCAGCGATGGCGAGCACCAGGACGACCTCGATGATCGTGAATCCTTTTTCTTTACTAACAGCGTTCATTGGAAGTTTTCCCACCTTTCGGATGAACATTAATACTGGTTAAGCTTAAATATAGCGCACCACGCAAGTCTTGTCTATAGGTTGACGCCGTTTACCAGGCTGTATATTGGCAGCAAGATTGCGCCGACCATACCACCAGCCACGACGGCGAGGATAACCATTAAGATTGGCTCGATAGCGGTTGAAATGGTGCGAATCTGCTCGTCCAGCTCATCTTCGTAAACTTGGGCAACCTTACCCATCATTTCGTCGATACGACCAGATTGCTCACCAATCTTGATCATTTGTGGCACTAGCGGCGAAATCACCTCTTCTGGCTCGAGGGCCGTCGAAAGGGCTTTACCACCCTGCACCTTATCGGTCGCCCGTTCAATGCTCTTTTGAATAATCGTGTTATTGACGGCACGTCCGGTGATCTTTAACATGTCGAGCATACTCACTCCTGTACTGAGAAGGGTCTGCCCCGTTCGGGCAAAGCGCGCCATATACAGTTTCTGGAACATCTTACCAAACAGCGGGATGCGGAGCTTAAAGGTATCCTTGAACTTGATACCGCCTTCTGTCCGCAAATATTGGATGAAGAAGTAGATACCGACACCGACCAGAATCAACACCAGCCACCAGAATGAGGCCAAGAAATTAGCAGCGTCGACCATAATCTGGGTCAAGAACGGCAAGTCTTTATTGAGGTCATCATAGAGTTTTTCTACCTGGGGCACCACCGTAAACAGCATAAAGGCCATGACGGCGAAAATAACCACCAAGACGATGATCGGGTACGTCAGGGCACCCCGAATCTTACTGACGACCGCAGCGTCCTTTTCCTGCTGATTAGCGATGCGTTGCAACGATTCGTCCAATGTACCCGACAGCTCACCAGCGGCAATCAGCGAGATAAAGACTTCGTTAAACACCTTTGGGTGCTTGGCGAATGATTCTGAGAGTGAACGGCCGCCCTCAACACTAGCGGAGATATCTTCGATAACCGCTTGGAGCTGCTTATTTTCGGTCTGCTCCAGCACGGTATGGAGGCTCTGACTCAGTGGCAGTCCGGCGCCAATCAACGTTGCCAGCTGACGAGTGAAGACGACGCGGTCTTTGGTCGTGACCCGGCCGGTGATCTTCTCGAGGAAATTACCGTCGCCCGCCTGCTCTTTGATCGACAATGGCACAAAGCCTTGCTTTGCCAGCAATTTCGCCGCCGCCGATTCAGAATCGGCTTGGAGCGACGCTTTGACCACCTTGTTGGTGGCTTGGTCGCGGGCTTCGTAGGTATATCGCTTCACGCTGGGGTTATCCTCGCATCAATCGTTCAAACTCTTGTAGGTCAACCGCGTATTCACGGGCGTTGTCATACGTAATCGTTCCGGCTTGCACCAGGCTAGCCAAGGTACGGTCCATCGTCTGCATCCCCTGCTCGGCACCAGTTTGGATAATGGCGTCGAGTTGGTGCGACTTTCCTTCACGGATGATGTTACGAACGGCTGGGTTCGCCACCAAAATTTCTGCGGCGGCTACACGACCGCCCCCAATAGCTGGAATCAGACGCTGTGAACAAATCGCCATCAAGATGTTCGATAGCTGGGCCCGCACCTGCGGTTGTTGGTGCGGCGGGAAGACGTCGATCATACGATCAATCGACTGGGCAGCACTGTTGGTGTGCAGCGTCGCAAAGACCAAGTGACCAGTTTCGGCAATCGTAATCGCCGCTGAAATGGTTTCCAGGTCACGCATCTCACCAATCAGCACGACGTCAGGGTCTTGACGCAGGCTCGAACGCAGCGCAGCCGAGAAACTGTAGGTGTCATAGTGCACTTCACGTTGGACAACGACTGATTTTTTCGATTTGTGAGTAAACTCGATTGGGTCTTCGATGGTAATAATGTGCTGAGCGCGTTCGGTGTTGATCTTGTCCACCAAGGCAGCCAGTGTGGTCGATTTCCCTGAACCAGTTGGTCCAGTAATCAGAACCAGACCACGTGGATAGTCGGCAAAGCCGAGAACGACATTCGGTAATCCGAGTTCGTTAACCGATTTAATTTCGTTTGGAATCAGACGCAGTGCACCAGCCAAGTTACCCCGTTCGTGGAAGGCGTTCACACGGAAACGACCAAGCGTTCCGAAGGCGAAGCTAAAGTCGAACTCTTTGTCTTTCAATAAAATCTGGCGCTGATCTTGGTCAAGAATAGCGAACACCAATGTCTCGACGCCGGCTTCATCCAGTGGATTGTAGCCCGCAACCGGTACCAAGGCACCATCAATACGCAGCATCGGCGGCAAGCCAACCTGCAAGTGAAGGTCCGACGCATGACGGCGAACGACTTCTTCTAGTAAAACTTCGATTCGTAATTGTTGGTTGTTCATCTTTCCACCCTTACGCCGTATCTGACGTTACCCTATTCACTTCTTCTAATGTGGTGATACCGGTTAATGCTTTGAGGTAGCCATCCTGGCGCATCGTAATCATCCCTTGTGACACCGCCGTGGCTTGAATCTCGGCGCTGGTCGCGTGATTGACGATCATCTTTTGGATATCAGTGTTGACATCCATCACCTCGTAGATCCCAGCACGACCGCTGTAGCCACCTGGTTGTTGAGGGGTGTCAACGCCTCTGACTAAAGTATAAGCGGTTTGGCCTGCTAATGGTAGGTCTTTATAGCCCAAATCTTGGGAAACGTGCGCCACATCCTCTTTGGTCTTTGGTAAGAGGTGCCCAACGGTTGCCATAATGTTCTGGGTTTCGATCGGACTCGACTGATACGTTTCGCGCTTCTTCCCGACCCGCCGTACCAGACGCTGGCCAATCACGGTGTTGACAGTACTGGCAATCAAGAATGGTTCAATCTCCATGTCCAGCAGACGCGGCAAGACACCAGCGGCGCTGTTGGTGTGGAGCGTACTAAAGACCAAGTGTCCGGTCAGAGCAGCCTGGACAGCCAAGGCAGCGGTCTCGCCGTCACGGATCTCCCCCACCATCACCACGTCAGGGTCCTGACGCAGAATTGAACGAAGGCCGTTGGCAAAGGTCAGCCCGACCTCTGAGTTCACTTGAATTTGGTTGACGCCAATCATCTTATACTCGACCGGGTCCTCTAGAGTCACGATGTTGACGCTGTCGTCTTTGATTTCTTTAATCAGGGCGTACAGACTGGTCGACTTACCCGATCCGGTTGGCCCCGATGTCAGCACCATGCCGTTTGGTCGTTGAATGCCGTGTCGAATGACGCGCAGTGAGCGGCCAGCGTAACCCATTTCTTCGATATCGAACGAGTTGCCGGTTTTATCCAGCAAACGGATGACAATTTGTTCACCCCACACCACTGGGCTGATGGCGATACGAAGGTCGACTTCCTTGCCAGCGATTTTGACGGCAAATTGACCATCCTGCGGCGTGCGGTGTTCGTCAATCTTCAGGTTGGCCAAAATTTTGACGCGGCTGACCAGAGCTGGCTCGATGGTTTTGGACAGTTGCATAATTTCACGCAGCACGCCGTCGATACGCACGCGGATCTTCAAGCTCTTTTCCATCGGTTCGACGTGCACGTCACTGGCGCGGGCTTTGATGGCGTATTCCAAAATCTTACTCAAGGCCTGGCTGATTGGCGAGTCTTGAACAATGGTTTTGACGTTACTGGCTTCTTGAGCTTGGGCTTCTTCTTGGGTTACCTCAGCGGCTTTACCAACGTCGGACAAGTCAGTCTTGTACTGGCCCAGGACGTGGCGGACGCCTTCTTCCGAGGCCATAAAGACCTTCAGCGGACGCTGGATGCGATTGGCCAGATAGTCGACGGCCTGAACGTTGTTAGCGTCGATCATCGCGACTGCCAGACGGTTCTGTACCTCTGCGAGCGGGACCGCCATAAAGCGCTCGGCGACATCTTCTGGCAAGAGTGACAAAATGTTCTGATCAATAATTGTGTTCGTTAAGTTCACGTATGGCACACCCGAAACTTGTGCAATCGCGTGCGTCAACAGCTCGTCATCGACGATGTCTTTTTCGGTCAGCAAGCCAAATAGTGGCTTCCCTTCTTTTTGGGCAGCGGCCTGGGTCGATTGGATAACTTCGGATGTGACTAAACCCTCTTCGATCAAGAGTTTAATCAGTTTTTCCTGAATGTCATCGGTCAGTAACGCCACGGGCGACTCCTATTCTCCCGAGCGACCTACCTGTACTTCGACTGCCGGGTTGATCGCTTTATCGTTGAATATCGCTGGATTAGGTTCTGCAACAGTGGTCGTAATTGGGGTAATTGTCTTAACGGCTTCGGCTTTTTGTTCGCCGTCACCCAAGATAGACTTAGTGACAAAGAACGAAATAATGATGCTGAGTGACGCGATTAACACAATCATAGCGATGTCGGTTTTTTTCATCGTGGGACCACCTTATCTTCGAGTTCAACCGTGCGAGCAGGCTCGTAATACGCCTTGCCTTGAACGGTCAGGGTTTGTTTCTTGCCTTGGCTTTCAATTCGCATCGAGCTGAGGTCGATTTGTCGGATAGATCGTTCGAGGTTCTGGAGGACTTTGCGCAGAGCGTTCTGGCTGCCTGTCACGGTAAAGCGGAAAGAAATAATATTCTCGGTCACGCCGCCAGCACCACTTTCGATACGGCCATTTTCGAGTGATTCAACACCGACCACTGGGTCAATTTGCAGTGAATCAACCGT
>JAUIDL010000043.1 GCA_030428585.1 bacterium
TCAGCTTGATAGATGTCGAGAGGTGTCACTGTGACATTGATCGACTCATCCTTGGGCAGGGTGTCTACAACGGCTTGATAGAGCGTCGCGTATGATGTCTGAGCATCCGTCTGGAAGCTTACATCTCGCGTCACCGTCGGATAACGACTCAGGGGACTATAGCTGGCTCCAGCCTCGGTTACCATCTGCTCAAGACCACGCGGAGAAATCTCAAATCCTGCCGTATAGGTCGGTAGCTTGAAGGCCTTTTGGACCGATCGCTTCAGTTCTCCGACCACCCCAACCCGAACGGTTTTGTCCGCATTCCAGACCCGCGCTGAACGTCGTGGTTCAAACGGCTGCGTGACTGGATAATCACTGTCTGATTCGAGCGGTTCATACAAAAATGTGATGCCAAGGACTTTACCAACATATGCCAGATATTGCTTCGCGTTGTAAAACGCATCGCCGTCAGTCTTTTTTGCATCAGTGATGATAAACCCAAGACCATCAAGCTCTTTTGGCACGTCTTCATCGGTATTGCCGTGACGCTTGGTGTGGAATTTGTTCAGTTCAAACAAAGCAAACGAGTCATAACCGGCTTTGACATTTGGATGAACGGCGCTGAGCAGGCTCGGCACTAGACTTTGGCGGTAATACTGCAAATCAGGACTGATACTATTCACGATACGGTAAGCTTCGTCGGGGTTTTGTCCCGCTTTTCGCATCAAATCACCATGAACGAAACTATAGGTCAGGACTTCATTCGCTCCAGATCGAACCAAGATGCGACGCAGTGACGCACGCAGTTGGTCAAATTGACTCGGACTGACCGCCGTAAAATCGCGGCGTGGCAGTGTCTGTGTAATGCTATCGAAACCGCGGAGGCGACCAATTTCTTCGATGACGTCTTCGGGGATGACTAAATCGTGACGCCAATACGGCACCGCGACAATCAGCTCGCCGTTAGCTTCGGTCGTTGAACATTCAACGGTTGCTAACGTCTGCACCATATCGCCAGCGGATACATCTGTTCCTAAGACTTCGTTCACATGATCGACTTGGACTGTGACGGTCTCGAGTTCTTTTTTGCCAGGGTAATCTTCGGCGACGTCACTGACTGGCTTTGCTCCAGCCAAGGCTTGAAGCATCAGAACCGCTTCGGCAATCACCGGACGACCGAGGGGCGCGGGAACACCTTTTGTCAGACGCGTAATAGCCTCAGTAAAGACACCGTGACGCATTTGGATCGCCCGTAGTTTGTACAAATTAAAGGTAGCGCATTCCAGCAGGATTCGTTTGGTCGAGCTATCGATTTCGGTATCAGCTCCACCCATAGCTCCGGCTAAACCAACCGCTACGTCTCCGGCAGCGATCACCATGTCATCCGGTGACAACTCCAGATTTCGCCCATCCAGCAGCGCCAATGTTTCGTTTTCATGTGCCGATCGAACATGAATTTCATTCACGCCACCTGAGACCTTCAAGAATTTGTCGTAATCATAGGCGTGCATTGGTTGACCGGTCAATAACATCAAGTAGTTTGTCACGTCGACAATCGCACTGATTGGGCGGACGCCGCTACGGGCTAAATAGGTCTGCATTTCAAGCGGTGACAATGCAGATTCGTCAGCACCTGATAAAACGACAACCGAAAACCGATCAGATAGCTCAGGCTCGTCAATAATCACCGTCGGAGCAGTCACCGAACCATCCGATTCGACAGAAACATCCAGGTTACCGAGCCAATCAGGACTCTTAAAAGGCACACCTTGAATACCGGCAACTTCCCGCGCAAAACCGATCACCCCAAAGGCATCAGGGCGATGGGTTAACGATTTATTCTCGATATCCAGCAGGTGGTCGTTTAATTCGTAGAGTTCGGCAAACGAAGTACCAGGAGCCGCGTCTTTATCGACGGCGATAATGCCAGAGTGGTCATCAAATAGGTCAAGTTCTTTGGCACTCGCCAGCATGCCGTTACTCGTGTGCCCGCGCAGCGCACGTGATCCCAGGACAAACGGTTCAGACGATCCATAGGTTTCTGGTACGACACTCTTTGGCGGTAGCCATGCAGCCCACATACCAGCGGTCACATTAGGTGCACCGCAGACAACCTGCACGTAGCCGTTTTCGTCCCGTTCAACACCATCGACAACGCCACCGTCATCAATTTTCGTTAGGTTTAGGTGGTCTGAGTCTTCAACCGGTTCACATTCGACAACCTTAACTACGACGACGTCTTTATATTTTTCAGCCAGCGATGTCACACTTTCAATTTCAACCAATCGTGCGCCAATCAAGGTGGCAAGCTCGTCAATCGGCAAGGTAATGTCGGTAAATTTTTTGAGCCAGTTTACTGAAATAATCATGCGAATTTCCTCAAGAATGGTAATTTAGCTGATTCAAAATGACGCAAATCTTCGATACCGTATTTCAACATCACCAGTCGCTCGACGCCACCACCCCAGGCAAAACCACGGTATTTGGTTGGGTCAATCCCTGCTTCGCGTAGAACATTCGGGTGAATCATTCCGCAGCCTAGCATCTCGAGCCATTCGCCAGGTTTGCCACCAAGCGCAGCTGGTTTTTCAATCGCAAACTCCAGCCCAGGTTCGACAAATGGGAAGTAGGCTGGCTGGGTTTTAATCCGTAACTCTTGTTGATAGTATGCCTCGAAAAAGCGGCGCAACGTTCCGAGCATGTCGCCGAGCGTTGCTGAATCGCTGACAAACACGCCTTCGACTTGGTAAAACGTGTGTTCGTGGGTCGCGTCAACATCTTCGTTTCGGAAGACACGGCCATAACTAATCGCCGCGATTGATTCACCATTTTCCAGCTTCTCTCGGCCGTCTTTCAAAATTCGATGCTGCATCGTACTAGTATGAGCTGGCGGAATAAAACCTTCTTCGGTACGAAAGGTGTCATACCCATCGCGGGCTGGGTGGTCGTCCGGAAAGTTCAATGCGCCGAACATGTGAAAATCATCGTCGATTTGGCGTGATTCGATCGCTGCAAAGCCCATCCGCGTAAAAATGTCGATCACGACTTCGAGTTCAGTCGTCAGCGGGTGCTGTGTCCCTTGCTGTGTTGGTAATAATTCAGGATGCGAACCACGGACACCCCACGGTGCCGTCACATCAATAGTTTCAACATCGGCATTCGCCTGCTCGTCTTCACGAGCCTGAATTGCTGTCTCTAGAGCAATCTTCAATTCGTTCACAGCCTTACCAAACGCACCTCGCTCTTCGGCCGGCAACGATCCGATTTGACTGTATAAATCACGAAGTTCCGGCGCTTTCAAAACCTCACGAGGGGTACCGCTCGACTGAACACGGTCGAGTAATTGACTGCGGATAGCATCAATAGCAGAAGTAGACATAACTGCAGTTAATTATACGCTATTTTCAGCGCAGGGGTAAGAGGAAGTCGATCTAAACTAGCCGGCTGTCACAAATAAAACGACAACCGCCGCAATCACGGCAACAATTGCCAAGATAATCCAAACTGCCGTCATCCAGGTTGAATGTTCGGTATTCTTAATAAACGCCGAGTCGTTTACGCCATCGGGTTGGTCGTGCGGATCCTGAACTTGTGTCTTCGCGCGTTCCTGCAGTTCCGTCGCGATACGTTCTTGTAGCTCAGTCCGTCGACCGTTTTGGTTCACAAATAATGCCATAGCCTTATTGTACCATTTGCCCCCGTATTGTTTATGCTACAATGAGGGCATGTTTACTATAAGGAGGGAAACATATGGCTACCAAGAAGGCCACTACTACTAAAAAATCCCCGACTAAAGCTCCAGCAAAAGCTTCGTCGGCAAAAAAATCAGCGACCGTGAAGTCAGCTCCTACTAAAGCTCGTTTCAACTCGCTATCGACACACCTGCAAAGTGCAGCCTCATCAGTATCGCTCTGGCGATCACTGGGTGCTGAGTTTGTTGGTACACTACTACTTGCTTCGATTATCGTCGCAGGACAAGGTCAACCAATTTTCGTACTGTTCGGTCTTGCCGGCTTAGTACTGCTCTTTGGCGCCGTTTCAGGCGCCCATTTCAACCCAGCGGTCACCGTTGGTGCATGGGTGACTCGCCGTATCGGCTGGTTGCGTGCACTCGCCTACATCGCTGCACAAGTCTTGGGTGCAACCCTCGCCTTTGTCGTTCTGTCGGCATTCCTCGGTGGCGCGCCTGCCCAAGAAGAAACACAGTTCTTTAGTCAAGCGGCACCAAGCCTCTTCCAGGCTGCAGAATTCTCCGCTTACCAAGCATCAGTCTGGTACGTCTTCTTCGCTGAAGTCCTTGGTACTGCTATCCTTGGTTACGCCATCGCCAGTGCAACCCGCGAAGCACGCGACCGCGTGACTGCTGGTCTGACTGCCGGGTTCGGTATCTTCATCGCCCTGATGGTCGGCGTGACTGTTGCTGGCTATGCTGGTGCAAGCGCGGTCATTAACCCTGCGGTTGCTATCACCTTGCAAGCCTACGACTGGGCAAGCTTTTGGCCATTCGCCATCTACGCGATTGGTGCCACCATTGGTGGTGTGATCGGATTCATCCTACACGATGTTCTGACGCCAAAGAGCAAATAGTTCAGCTATTCGCCAACCAAATACCACTCGACCATTCGGGTGGTATTTATTTATTCAGAAATAATGGTATAATTATATTCAGTCTGTTACCCAGTCCGCACCCTCACCACGAGACCCATGGAGGAGAGATGAAATCTCTATCCGAACGCCGCGCCGATAACAATGCGTTCTACATCAAGAAAGCGTACCTGACGGTTGGCGAACCATCGACGATTTTTCAAATGCTCCAGCATTTCACGTCCAAAGAGTCAGCATCAATCTACGACGCAATCTCAGACGAAGCACACCGGCAAAGGTTCGTGGCTAGTACACTGATCGAAAAGCAGTTTGCCAGAGCAACCCATTGGTTCGTCGCAAGACTCGGCCGAGCTTACCCTCACGGCATTTTCATTCGAGACGATGGACTGCTGGTCCATGGACCGCTGGCAGGATCATCATACCTGCCAAACGCGACCACAATTCGTCAGGATGTCGAATCGATCGACTCGCTACACACAATGTCCGTCATCGAGGGTCTCAATCGCCTGATGCGTCACTGACCCAACACGACCCGGGCCGCCTTTTCACAGGCGGCCCTTCAACTTTTTGTGTATTCTAGTTTTTCATGCTATAAATATAATTCTACGACACCCGTCGTAACGGACCTTACAACAAAGGAGGGGCCATGCCCCAGCTAGCAGATCAAACAACCCTCGAGCGCAATCACGAGCTCTACAACGACCACATGGTTCGTGCGGGGACGCACTTCGAGCTCTTCGCAGAACTGCGTCGAATCATGCAACCGCTGAAGCATGCACGATTTGGCAATCCGTTTGTTATGAGTCGGCACGACGGTCGACAGGCAGTCGCAGACCTCCTGCCCGATACACGGGTCGAGGAGCTTCCTGAAAACATCTGGCCAATTGGCAAGATTGGCCAGTCGAACAGCCGATACCGAGTATTCATCCTCAACGGCGATGGCAACGTGCTAATGTGCTCGGTCATTGCGGGAAGATCGACGAACTTTCTGCTACTCCAGCCTGAACGGCTAGAGGGATTGGAGCGAAAGGTTGCATCCGTACTGACCGAAAACTTGCGGACACTGCAAAGAAGGGTGCGATAGCAAACGTCGATGGTATGGTCTACAGTCGTCCAGCAATTGCGGTCGAGCTAGAAGAGATACCGCCACGGAGAGTGCCGGCACTTACAAGCTCACTACGAGCGCTCCTTCACTAACCACCCTCAAGGTCCACACGGCCGCCCCCACCCAAGGGGCGGCCATTACCTTTTTCAAAACTTATTCGTCGTCCTGTGGGCGATCGATCAGTAGTGGCTCGACGCTCTTTTGCCCATCGGCAATTTTGACGACATCAGTATCAACCTTCGCGAGTTCTTTGTGTGCGGTGTTGTAGTGATTCACGGTGGTCGATAGCGACTTCCCTAATTTCTGCATGTAGCCATCGAAACTAGAGATATGGCGGCCAAGTTTCCCGACTTGGATTTGAATATCTTTGGCCTGCTCTTCGATTTGTAGGCTGCGCAGTCCCTGTAACACCGTTTGTAAGTACGCCATAAAGCTCGTCGGGCTGACAATTACAACTTTTTTTTCACGGAACGCGTATTCAATCAGATCACGAGCACTGGTGCCCGTTCCAACATCACCAATCAACAAATCGTAATATAGCGACTCA
>JAUIDL010000044.1 GCA_030428585.1 bacterium
CACCTATACCGTCCCCAGCTACTACGTGGTACCGAGCACCACCAACTTCACCACCGAACCAACCGACCCCAGCACCTCGACCGACGGTACTGGCCAATACGGCTATCTCTACAACTGGTGTGGTGCCATGGGTGGCCAAGCCACTGCCGCTTGTCTCAACGCCACCACCCCAACTCCCGACCCAGACGTCTCTATCTGTCCGGCTGGCTGGCGGTTGCCAAGGGGCGATAGTAGTAGCGGTGAGTATCGAGATCTGAATGATGCTATAAATAACGGGGCAACGAATACTGACCTTGGCTTGCGAGCGAATTGGCTTGCTCAGTGGGGTGGCTATTGGCCTGGGGGGTTTGCTTCCCAAGATAGCGAAGGCGTGTACTGGGCAGGTGGGAGCTTTGGGGCCAACCAAGCATATAATTTTGAAATCAACGAGTGGTCTGTATATGATATCAGTACTCGCAACAAGACAGAGGCCTCAGCAGTACGGTGTATCGCGAATTAGGGCTATACACTGTCACTGCGCTATGGTAGAATTATTATAGTACATTTCCGGCCGGCAGGTCGGAATTTTTAGTCCAAGAAAGGATACTAAAGATGGAAGAAATGAATCTAAAACAATTGACCCTTGCTGTGCGCACTATCGCCGAAGAGAAAAATTTGCCCGAAGACACTGTCGTCTCTGTTATCGAACAAGCGATTGCCGCTGCGTGGCGTCGTGACAATGGTGAGCGTGATCAAGAAGTTCGCAGTGAATTAAACCTCGTTGACGGAACTGCTCAGGTGTTTGTCGCCCGTGAAGTCGTCGAAGTTGTGGGTAGTGATGCTCACGAAATTAGCCTCGAAGATGCGAAAAAAGTCAAAAAAGATGCGCAAATTGGCGACATCCTCGAAGACCAATACGAAGTCGAGTCATTCGGCCGCGTGGCTGCCCAAACAGCCAAGCAAGTCGTCTTGCAGCGCCTTCGTGAAGCCGAACGTGAAGTCGTGCTGGGTGAGTTTGAAGACAAGATCGGTACCGTCGTCACCGGAACCGTCCAACGGGTTGAACCACGGGTTATCCGCGTGGAAGTCGGCAAAGCAAACGGTATCATCCCTCAAAGTGAACAGATTCAGGGTGAATATTACAGTGTCGGGAGCCGTCTGAAGGTTTTCATTAAAGACATTGAGCGCGAAAATCGTGGTCCACAACTGATTTTGAGTCGTGGTAACGAAGCTTTTATCGAATACTTGTTCCGCCAAGAAGTACCTGAACTCGAAACCGGTGCGGTCGAAATCAAAGCCATCGCTCGTGAAGCTGGTCGCCGCACCAAACTTGCCGTCGCAAGTACCGTGCCGGGTGTTGATCCAGTCGGAACGTTCGTCGGTGGTCACGGTACTCGTGTTCAGGCGGTGATGAACGAAATCGGTGACCAGGAGAAGATTGACATCGTCACCTTTGATGAAAACGCTGAAGACTTCATCAAAAACGCCCTGAGCCCAGCCGAAGTCGCTAAGGTTGAGATTGATGAGAAAGAGAAGCGTGTCAAAGTGTTTGTGAACGAAGACCAGCAATCAATTGCCATTGGTCGTGGTGGGCAGAACGTCCGTCTCGCAAGCCGTTTGACCGGCTACGAGATTGATATCGAACAGCAAGCCGCTGCAGCTGAAAAGCCTGCCGAGAAGACTCCTCGTAAGAACATCGAGGATAGTCTGTTTGACGCTATCTCTGAGTCGTCTGACGAATCGTAAACCTTTTCAATACTCAAGACTTTAGCTATACTGAACACAGTTATGCTAGATCGCCATCGCAATAGTCCAGGCTTCACTATCGTCGAACTCCTCATCGTCATCGTGGTGATTGCGATTCTGGCGGCGATCACGATCGTCGCGTACAATGGCATCTCTGACCGCGCACGTGACGTAGTTCTTCAATCGGAGACGTCGTCGTTCGCGAAGGTAATCGAAAGCGATAAGGTGGTGACCGGTACGTACCCGGCCTCAGCTTCCGCAGCGAACGGTGGACGGGGACTCAACTCGGGGAGTGGTAGCACCGTCGGTTACAACGTGGACGGCGGCGGTACGGCTTTCTGTGTGCAGGTCTCAGCATCGGGAAACTCGTACTTCGCAACTCAGACCAGTCTCGTCCCAACGGAAGGTGTTTGCGCGGGTGTCGTCGGCCTCGCCAGCGTCGGCGGAGGCACGCTCATGCAGACGATTACCGATGCCAACTGTCCGACGTCCCGTACCCGCGCCGCCGATGCTCGAGATGGTCGCACCTACTGGGTGCAGCAACTCGCTGATGGCAAGTGCTGGATGCTGACCAATCTTGCCTACGCCGGTGGCGGCTCGAACACGTACGGCGACGCGAAGACGCTCGTGAACGGAACGGGCGGCTCACCGACCTACACCGTCGCGAGTTACTACGCCCCAACTGACGCGAATCCGACGACCGAGCCGACCGACCCATCGACGTCTACTGATGGTGGCGTGACGAACCCGCAGTACGGCTACCTCTACAACTGGTGCGGGGCCATGGGCGGCCAGGCAACGGCTGCCTGCGCCAACGCCACCACTCCGGCACCTGACCCGAACGTCTCGGTGTGTCCGGCGGGATGGCGGCTGCCGACGGGAGATGTTGGAAGTGAGTTTGATGACCTCAATACAGCCGTGAACGGAGGAAATACCAATACTGATGCTGGCTTACGGACAGGATGGCTTGGGCAAAGAGGTGGCACCTGGTATAGCGGATTTGGCGCCAATACTGTGGGGGAATATTGGTCGTCTACCCAATACTCTTCAGGCAATGCACATGACCTCTACTTTGATAGTGGTTTGGTTCTCTTCGACTTTGCCGAATTCAAGAGATCAGGCTTGGCTGTGCGTTGTGTAACGGCTGCTATTCAGGATCTCTAGTTAGCCGCAACTCAACCGCGACGGATGCGCCGTCAGCTGGAAGGGAGAATGATTAGCACTCAATTGACTCGAGTGCTAATTTTTTGCTATACTTGGTATAGAACCAAGCAAAATAACAGTTTGCGCTTGCGCTTCGTATAGTGGAGGATAGATAATAAGAATATGTCAGATGATTTCGCAGAATTCATTACGCACTTGACCGAGAATGCTCGGACAAGCCTACATCATGCGACACTGATTGCTCAGGGGTACGGCAGTCCTTATATTGGGACGGAGCATCTATTATTGGGAGTGATGGCGCAAGGAGCCTCTGTGGGCGCGAAGATATTGGCTGACGCCGGCGTCACGCTTGACCGCGCACAGACGGCACTAAATATGGAGCCGGTGGTGACCAGCGTCGGTGGCATTACGACCAAGAGTCTCAGCGAGACAGCAAAGTTGACGCTCAAAATGAGCTGGGATGTCGCACAGGAATTCCATCAGGAATATCTAGGGACTGAACATATTCTGTATAGTATTTTGTCACAAAAGAACGCGCGGGCGACCGTGCTGCTGCGCGATATGGACGTGAATATTCCAGAAGTTATCGCTGAACTTGAGGAATACTTGGATCGTCAAGGCGACGCCTATTCTAATATTGAAATTGAAACACCTGAAAAGAAACGACCAGCAAAGCGTGGTGCCTTAGGCACATTTGGGACTGATCTGACTGCAAAAGCCTTGAATGGCCAGCTTGATCCAGTCGTTGGTCGTGATGAGCAACAAGAACGAATTATTACGATTCTGAGCCGCCGCACCAAGAATAACCCGGTTTTGATTGGTGAACCTGGTGTTGGGAAAACGGCGATTGTCGAAGGGCTGGCCCAGCGGATTGCGACGGAAGATGTCCCAGAACACTTACTGGATAAGCGTATCATTCAGCTCGATTTAGCCGGGATGATTGCCGGTACGAAATATAGGGGTGAATTTGAAGAGCGTCTGAAGAAAGTCGTCAACGAACTGCAAGAGCAAAAGAACGTCATCGTCTTCATTGATGAGCTCCATCTGCTCGTAGGGGCAGGTGCTGCCGAAGGTGCGCTGGACGCAGCGAATATGCTCAAACCAGCACTGGCACGCGGCGAACTGCGCCTGATTGGTGCGACAACGCTCGATGAATACCGCAAACATATCGAAAAGGACACAGCGCTCGAACGTCGTCTGCAATCGATTATGGTGCCAGAGCCGAAACTCCGCGATACGATCGCGATTCTGAAAGGCCTCCGGAGTTACTACGAAAAACATCACGGCGTCAGTATCTCTGATGAAGTCATTGAGGACTCTGTCTATATGGCTGACCGTTACATCAGCGACCGGTTTATGCCAGACAAAGCGATTGATGTGATTGATGAAGCGGCTGCTCGTGTCCGCGTCAAAACTGGCCATAAGCCAAGCCGCCTACGTGACTACATGAAACAGCTTAAAAACCTGAACGAGAAGATGGAAGAAGCGGTCAGCGCCGAAGACTATGAACGTGCTGCTCTGTATAAAACGCGCATTAGTCAGTTGAGTCAGAAGCTCGATGAGGCACGTTCGGAGTATGAGAAGAAAACACCTGTCACCTTGACCGGCGATGATATCGCCCATGCGATTGCTGTCATGACTGGCATTCCTGTCAAGCGCGTGCAGAAATCAGAAGCCAAGCTGTTGCAAAATCTCGAGAAACATCTGCAAAAGTTTGTCGTTGGTCAACCAGAAGCGATTGAAAAAGTCGCCCGAGCGATTCGTCGCAGTCGGAGTGGGGTTGCTAGTAGTAATCGGCCGATTGGTTCATTTGTCTTTATGGGTCCGACCGGAGTTGGAAAAACTCAATTAGCTAAAGTATTGGCTCGGGAAGTGTTCGGTAGCGAGGACTCGTTAATAAAAATCGATATGAGCGAATTCCGTGAGCGCCACAACACCAGCCGACTACTGGGAGCGCCAGCGGGGTATGTTGGCTATGAAGACGGCGGGCAATTAACCGATAAGATTCGTCGACAGCCCTACAGCGTCGTCTTGTTTGATGAAATTGAGAAAGCAAATTCCGAAGTATTTAATTTGTTACTGCAATTATTAGAAGACGGCAAGCTAACGGATGCGAAGGGTCGTTCGGTCAACTTCTCGAACGCGATTGTTATTCTGACCAGTAACCTTGGTGCAGAAGCGATGATGAAAGAGTCATCCCTCGGTTTTACGGCCGTGTCACGGACCGATCAGAAGCAGCTTGACGACATGCACGACAAGAATGCAGCAACCGCCAAAGAAGCGCTGACGAAGCTGATGCGACCTGAGTTGGTGAATCGTTTCGACTCAATTATTACCTTCCGTGCACTGACCCGCAAGGAAGTAGGAGGCATTTTCGACACACTCCTATCAGAGCTACAAGAACGCCTGGTTCGAAAGGGTATTCACCTCGTCGTCAAAGCATCGGCAAAGAAACTGATCATCAACGAAGGCTTTGACGAAAAGTATGGCGCGCGACCGCTACGACGAGCGATGCAAGACTTGCTGGAGCATCAGATTGCTGAAGGTATTTTGACTGGCGAATATGATAAAGGAACAGTGCTCGTGGCGACTAGCGCCAAAGGAAAGGTTATCTTGGATGTACAACACGAAGCCTAGAGGTAGTACCCTCGGGTCGGTTATCGCAACTATTGTATCAATTGGTATCCTTGTCACGGCTGGATGGGTATTTTTGAATCGTCAGTATGTCGCCGACGTCGCGGCGTATTGGATGTATGAGCCAACCACCGACGTAAAGACTATCGAAGAGAGTATTGATCTAACTCGTGACGGGCAATTTTATTTCTACGCCTCACATCCAGAACTTGCGGATGCAGACAGTTTTAATAACAATTGCCCCCGTGCCGAGGCATCAAGCCCAATCTTAGGTTGCTATAACAATAATCGTATTTTTATTTACGATATCGATAATGGTGAACTGGCTGGTATCGAAGAAGTCACCGCGGCACACGAAATGCTGCACGCGGTCTGGAACCGCCTGTCTGAACAGGAGCAGCAAGAAATTGGCGGGAAACTGCAGGCCGTGTACGACCAGAAAGCTGACCAGGCTCTGGTTGAGCGTATGGAGTACTATGAGCGTAATGAACCAGGTGAGCTGTTGAACGAACTTCACTCGATCTTGCCGACAGA
>JAUIDL010000045.1 GCA_030428585.1 bacterium
AATAAAAGTTTTGCGCAGCCAGCTTAAACTGGCGCGTTTTGACCTGCAAGCTCAGACTTTGCAGCGTTAATGTCGTTGGTGCAAGAACAACCTCGACGCCGCGATGGATCTTCACCAACCCTTCAAGTTTATGCAAATGCAAACTCGCCTCGTGTACCCCGAGGTTCATCTTCCAGTTGCCGATGATAAGTTTTTTGTCCCGTGCCATGAATATTGGTTATGCTTATTGGTTATCAGTGTAGCCTATTTCTTGGCGCCAAGCAAACTCTCAACCCCGGGTAATTTCTTGCCCGACATCAGTTCAAGGCTGGCACCACCACCGGTTGAAACGTGCGTAAAGCTCGCCCCACCATGACCATCCCAGCGCAGGACAAAGTCTGCGGTATCGCCTCCACCGATAATCGACACCGTATCGGGGTGTGTCGCGAGCTCCAGAGCAACGCGGGCTGATCCGTGGGCAAACGCCGGAATTTCAGCAAATCCCAGTGTGCCGTTCCAAATGACTGTCTGCGCTTCGTCGATTGCGGCGGCAACTTTTTCAATTGTCTTGTCGCCAACATCTAAAGCTTTTTGGTTAGCTGGAATGTCATCAACGGCAACCACCCTGCGGGTTGCATCGGGTGTTGGTTCTTTTGCCACCGCGACATCGGTCGGCAGAATCAGAAAATCATCTATCCCCTCTTCCCCAACCTTCTCCCTGGCTGCGTGATAAATACCATCGAGAACTTCGGTTTGATCGTGCTCAACTAAACTGGCGCCAACATTCGTCCCGCGGTACTCCAAAAACGTGTTTGCCATCGCACCGCCAATAATAATTCGATCGGCAACCTCAACAAATTTCTCGATGACTTTGATTTTGTCGCTAATTTTTGCACCACCGAGCACTGCAACCAGTGGTCGGGCTGGCTTTTCCATAGCTTCGGTAATTGTGACGTATTCCTTTTCCAGTAATAGTCCAGAAACGCTGGGGATACAGTGAGTAATCGCATCGGTGCTGGCATGAGCTCGGTGAACAACGCCAAACCCGTCTTGGACAAAGTACCGCGCGCCCGTAGCAGTTGCAATTTTCTTTGCGAAATCGGCGTTATCTGCCTCTTCTTCGGGATAATAGCGGAGGTTTTCGAGCAATACGACACTGCCGGGGTGGGCATTTTTGACCGCTTGCACGACTTTGTCACCGATACAATCTTCGACAAAGGCCACTGGTTTCTCTAATAATTCCTCAAGGTGTTTGGCGACAGGCTGCAGGCTAAACTTAGCTTCCCTGGCCTCCGGGCGGCCCAAGTGGCTCATCACGACAACTTTACAGCCACGCTCTAATAGATACTGCAGAGTTGGTACACTCGCCCGGATCCGAAGGTCATCGTCTATTTTGCCATCAGAGGTCATCGGCACATTATAATCAGCCCGGACCAAGACCGTTTTGTGCTCTAGCGGTACATCGCGAACCGTTGCTTTATGATAGCTCACCCTAGCGCCCCCCTGTTTTGTATTACGCTTATTCTATCACGCGAACTTTAATCGTGTTAGTGGTTCCAACAATTCCTGGTTGACGACCACTAATGACAATCACCGTTGCTGGACCGTCACCAAAGAGACCCTGGTCCTTCAGTTCATGAGCCAAGTCATAGCCGGCTTCATCACTGTCAGGACGCACGTAGCTGCGGTTTGCGTAGCTCAGCCCCAGTTGTTGAGCGGTTTTTTGCTCACTGGTCACACTAATAATTGGCAGGTTTGGCCGATGTGTGGCGACCATAGCGGCAGCGGCCCCAGACTTCGTTTCAGCGATAATTGCGTCAGCATCTAGCTGAGTCGCGAGTTTCACGGCAGCCGTACAAATTGCGTCGAGTTTCGAATTAGCCTCAACATCGTAGTCTTGAATGCTGTTTACGGCAGCATTTTCTTGGGTGTATAAAATCACCTTCTTCATCGCTTTGACGGTCTCGAGCGGGTATTTTCCCATCGCCGTTTCGTCAGACAGCATGACCGAGTCAGCGCCTTGAATAACGGCAGTTGCGACGTCACTGACCTCAGCACGGGTTGGTTCTGGTGAATCAACCATGCTAGCCATCATCTGGGTGGCAACGACGCATAATTTACCTCGTTTTCGGCACATTTCAATCAGACGTCGCTGAACAATTGGCACAATTTCGGCGCCGGCTTCGACAGCCAAGTCACCACGGGCAACCATGACTCCATCGGTAGCTTTGACGATTTTCTCCAGGACACCATCCTGAATCGCTGGCTTCGTCTCGATTTTGGCGACAATTTGGGCTTTTGAACCACCAGCAACCAAAATCTGACGGAGGTTATGAATATCTTCAGGACTTTGGACGAAACTCAGAGCAACGTAATCGATATCTTGGGTTAAGCCATATTCGATGTCTTTGAGGTCTTTTGGCGTTAAGATATCACCACCAAAGTCAGTATCAGGCAGGTTGATACCCTTCTTACTCATCAAGGTACCGTCGTTTTCGACGCGTAGTTTGATGGCAGTTTCGGATGGAATCTCGATAACCGTCGTACGGACTTTCCCGTCAAAAATGTAGACCGGTTCGCCAACCTTTACCTTACTGGCGAGGTTGTACTGGAATGGTAGCGTCAGGCCGTTATGTTCAGCCTCGTAATCAAGGGTTAGTTCATCACCGGTTTTGACGGCGACATCATCGTTCAACATGCCAAGACGAATCTTTGGCCCCTGTAGGTCCTGCAAGATTGCCACAGGTTTACCGATCTTCTCACTGGCAGCTCGAATCAGTTTAATCCACTCGGTCGCAACGTCGTGTTGCGCGTGGCTGAAGTTCAACCGAAATCCGTTCACTCCCGACGTAATCAGCTCTTCGATCATCTGTGGATCTTCGGTAGCTGGTCCAATGGTTGCCAAAATTTTCGTGCGTTTAAAAACGATTGCCATAATAAAATGTACGCCCTTATGTAAAATTAAGATTTCTAGTAATCACTACTGTTTCACTACATCGCTTGGTGACCTCACGGAGAATCGAACTCCGATTGCCAGGATGAAAACCTGGTGTCCTAACCGTTAGACGATGAGGCCATCAAACCATGTAGTTAAACGTTCGTGTGCCGACCGGTTGGGGTTGGCACGTGCAGTATTGTAACAAAAAATACCTCTTTTGACTAGAGGTATACGGGAGAATGTCGTGGGTTGGCCCCCGGAGACTGCCGCACACTGTGCGAGCAGTCCCCGAGGGGAAGGTGGAGAGACCGACCTAGGCCGGCTTGACCGCTGCCAGCTGACCGGCGACGAACGCGTTGAGCTTCATCTCGCTCCAGCCCATGTCAGCGCCGGCCGCCTTGAGGGCGTTCTGGACGTCGACGTTGTGGCGGAAGTTCAGCAGGTTGTGGGCGATACCCTTGAGCGTCAGCCCCTGATGGAAGCCCTCCTGCACTGGCTTGAACTGGGTGAAGGGTCCGACGAATCGCTGGGTGGTCTGGGTTCCGGTGGCCATAGCCATCCTTTCGTTTCTGGGGTGTGCTGATTACTGTTGAGATATCCGCGTCAGCGACGCGAATATGACGTCTTCGATGTCGGCGTTTTCTTTCGAAACCGCCTTGTCGACAATCGTCTTGAACGACGGCTTGGTCGAGTAATACCGACCGATGAGGTTGTTGGCGACGGTCGCCCGCCATCTCTCGTTCGAGAGGTTGGGCACCGAGCCGGTCTCACCAATCAGCAAGTCCTTGACGGCCCTGTCCAATTTCTTCAGAGTATCGGGCATGTCACTCCCATGTACAACACCTGCGTACAGTTCTGTTGTCGCGGTAGCGAGCTACAGAAGTAAGGAACCGTTCCCTACGTGTCTCAAAGCATTATACACTATTTGTTTGCAAATGTCAATCTGTTACATCACTGTTTGGTCCGTTTTATTGTGCTTGTGCTTATCCGTAAATCATTGTATAAAAACTTGACTTTTATCTGTTTTTGTGATAAATTTAAAACATCATTCACAGGTGCGGTGTGAGGCCACATCAGAGTGAGGAGGTCGTTAACAAATCGGATCATTACAGCGCATGTCTCAAACTGGAGACAGTTTTTGCATTTCGCTGTGTTTTTTGCTCTCTTTTACGGGGAGTAGCGTTGTGGCTAGCGGCCCTACCCGATAGCTATCACGCTGCTCCCTATCCCCGTGGGAAGCAGTACAACATCGTTACTAAAGATGCTGGTCACCCGACCGCCATCTGACGAGCCGCAGCCGTGGCACGTTGTTCAACATCCCAGGGGACAAAGGAGAATCAAATGTCCACTTCCAACCCGATCCAGTCCTACCGTGCCAAGCATCGCTGGTCATGGCTTCAGACCGTCGGTGGCATCGGCCTGTTCATCGTCGGTGGAGCACTCATGTTCGTGTGGGGCTGGTACAACAATGTACTGGACTTCGCCGCACTGGGTGTCGCCGTCGTGATCCTGCTGATCTTCGCCGGCATCGTCGCGCTCGTGTACTTCTTCGACGACCTGTTCAAGAAGTTCCGTGGCGAGAAGCTTTCGGCCCATCCGAAGCTTCGTAACTTCGTCGGCTTCGGTCTGTTCATCATCGCCGTGCTCGTCACCGTCGGCATCGTCAACAGCATCCAGTTCCTGCCCAGCATCAACTGGCTGTATGTCGTCATCGTCGTCGCTGCGGCAGTGCTCATCACTGTCCTGAGCATCATCACGTTCTTCCGCTTCGACGAGTACGCCGAGACGAACCGTGGCATCGCGAAGAGGACTCGTGCCGACAATCGCCAGAAGCGCCGCGACCAGAATTCGACGAACTCCAGCAAGCCCACCAACCCCGACCCCCAGCCGGCTTCCGAGCCGGCGACGGAGTCCACTACCTGACCCTTAAGGAGGGATCATGAAGTTCAAGAAGGGGCTGGTCGCCGCCACGGTGGCCAGCCTGGTCGCCCTGAGTGTGGCGGCCTGCAGCCCGACGCCCTCCTCCACCGTTGACGCATCGACGTACCTCGACGAAGTCGGGGCCGATTGCAACAACGAGCAGGAGCTCGAAGGTCTGCTGACCGAGGCCCAGGGCAACCTGGATGCCATCGACGAGCAGATCAGTTCGGCAACTGGCAGCTTCCAGACCGTGGGCCTCAACAACTCACGCGAAGAAGCGGCCGATCGTTACAACGCTCTCAACAGCTTCGCCCTCGGGTGCGCTGCTGGAGCTTCGGACGACACGCCGACACCCACACCCACACCGACGCCGACGCCGACCACGGACACGAGTGACGACTGCAAGCCGCTGTTCAAGCAGCGGTCAACAGCCAACGCTCAGAACCGCATCGACCCGGAGTTCAAGCAGACCTTCCTCGACGAAGTCGAGGCAGCGGTTGCCGAAGGACGGTCGATGAAGAAGGCGCGCATCAGTGCAATCGAAAAGTCCTTGGGCAGCAATGCTCCTGGACTGGCTGCTGTCGGTGCCGCTCTGGGTCTGTGGGACGACGAGAACAACGTCAAGCCGCTGGTCGAAGACCAGTGCCTGTCCGACGAGGGCGTGGCACTGTTCAATCAGATCATCGGACCGCTGAAGCTCCGGACCACCCAGGTCAACGAGCTGGACGCGATCCCCAACGCGGGGTCCGCCTACAACAGTGGTATCTCGAACGGACGCTTCGGTGTCGCCGGCCAGCCCGGCATCACCGGAGACACCCGTGCAATCGAGATCATCTTCGCCAACGGTGGCCGCCTGATCATCATGATCAGGTGTGGAAACATCGTGTTCTATCACAAGCCCAAGGACAAGCCGACCGTTCCGACGGACGAGCCTTGCCCTCCGGGTACGGATATGAACAAGAACGGCAAGTGTGTCGCACCCAAGCCCGACGACGTCAACGACTACCAGCGAGCTGGGAGCGATGACATGCGGGACGCAGGTACCGACACCAAGCCTCGTGTGCAAGCCGACCCGACGCCCGAAAAGGCGCCGCCGGCTGTCAACACGACGCAGACCGCCGAAACCCCTCGAAAGACCACGACTTCGTCCACGGACAAGCCGGGCACCGAGACGGGCACCACGGCACCCGATGCC
>JAUIDL010000046.1 GCA_030428585.1 bacterium
TTACCGGTACCCTTGAATCGTTATCACGTGACCAAGTGGCGGAACAGATTCGCCAGCACGGTGGGACGTTCCAGACATCGGTCGGCAAAGACACGACGTATCTGGTTGCTGGAGGTAAGGTAGGGGAGAGTAAGCTTGCCAAAGCGAAACAATACGGCACAGAAATTATCGACGAAGCGCGACTGCTCGAGATTCTTGGCTAATTCTCAGCTGACTATGACATACTATCGACAGTGAAACACCTCAAAAGACACACAAAAAGGGTAGTAATCGGCATCCTGGGCGGGCTTGTTGTCTTGATTGGTGTTGTTTTGATTCCTTATCCAGGTCCTGGCTGGTTAATTGTGTTCGCAGGGTTTGGTATTTTGGCGACCGAATTCGATTTTGCCGCAAAAGCTCTGACGCGACTAAAAGAATTCTATGAGAAATCACTCCGATGGTTTAAGCGGCAGCACATTTCATTGCAAATGCTGGCAATGGTGGGGACGGGCGTTTTGGTCGTCGGAACGGTGTGGGTGATGAATGGTTTTGGGATTGCAAATCACCTGGTTGGCCTGCCGTATGAATGGCTCAAATCACCGTTCCTCTGGTAGTAGTCTATTGCGCTTATGCCAAAAAAGGCGCATACTATAGCCATGCTGATGCGCATTGGGGTTCGCCCTCAGTGCAGGTTCAAAACAAACACGCTCAAAACGCAAGCCCCGGGTGGGCGCGCAGCAGCAGAAAACTCGTCCTGTTAAGAGGGGCGAGTTTTTGCTATAATCGACCTCCGACGGGGCATTGGCGCAGCCCGGCTAGCGCGCTTCCATGGCATGGAAGAGGTCAAGGGTTCGAATCCCTTATGCTCCACCACGAATTTATTAGAATACTTCTTCGATATCAACATAGTTAGAATGAGTCGAACCGTCATGTGTGGTGGCTCGGTCGTAACCGGCACCACCATCGACTTGCCCAGCGCCACCTTGTGTGTAAAAGGTGTCGTCGTTATCGCCGCCGCGGAGCGAACCGAGAGAGCCTGTACTCACTAACGTATCGTTGTCTGCTTCACCGTAAGCGGTGCCTATGCCACTGGTGATGAGAATCAAATCTGTGCCGTCTCCTCCGTAGATGCTGCCGGTTGTGTTGCCAACACACAAGACATCATTGCCGCCATTACCGTACACGTTACCAAGTCCGCCGGTGCGATAGATAATGTCGTTACCAGCTGTGCCGTTTGCATTACCGAAGCCGCTGCCAAAATCAATAACGTTGTAGCCACTCGGTGCATTGGCGCTTGTGGCACAGTATGTTTCGAGTTCGTCGAGCGTCCAATCTGTAATGGCAAGTGTGGGGTTCATCGGGTCTTCAGGTGGCGGGCAAGGTCCAGCCGACGGCTTGAGCGATTCAGGAGATACGTAATAAATGATAGATGGATAATTCTCGGCTGTTCCTTCGACACAATAGCTTGCGCCGCTATTAATTGCACCACCAGATAGGATTACTCCCTCGGTACCAGGAAAACTTACAGGAATGGTCGCGGGGTATTCGTTCGTGCCCGATTGCCTCCGTTCGTTTTCGAGAAAAGAGGTAACATTGTTGAGGTCATTTTTCACTTGGACATCGGCGACATTTTGACGCCATGCGCCCCAGCCGACATAGACGAGGAGCGATAGAATACCGAGGATAAAGATAACAACGGTGAGCTCGACAATCGTAAAACCGCTTTGGGTATCATTGGGTGAGGTGTGAGAGTCGCGGTGCATGAGTAGCCTTTGTTTATACATAATCATTATGACGTGCAGGTATATGATAGTCAACAGCGGCAGTCGGGAGCGTCCATTGCTTGACCCCATAGTGCATATGATTCATACTCTAGACAGAGTATGCAGCGCTTCAACACGTCGAAATTTGGCTTCACGATTATTGAAATGATTATCGTCGTCTCGATTATTGCTCTCTTGGTTGCGATGGCTGGTATTGCCATGACTATTTTCAAGAAGCAGGCTGATGATGCACGCCGCGACTCCGCGATGACGGTTATTTCTGAAAAACTAGAACAGTATTACCAAGATCGCGGTGAATATCCGAGTTGTTCAGATATGACAGACACGGCTGCGTCGGTCGAGGCGTTGTTGGGCCTCGATGATGGTGTATTGAAGGCGCCTCTCTCGTCAGATCAGAACTCGTTTACCTGCGAAGAAATTGATTTCAGTGACGATCAAGAATACTATGGCTATTTAGGCGATGGCTCGAGTGAATGTCAGACAGGTGATTACTGCACCGGATACATACTCCGCTATTACGACGAAGACGAGGGTGTGATTGCGTCCGTCGCGAGTCGGCATGGTACAGGCGGTGTCGCTCTGGATCTTAACCCTGTTGATGGACTGGTTGGCTGGTGGCAGCTGAACGGCAATACCACTGATGCAACGGGTAACGGGCACACAGGCACGATTAACGGTACCGTGACGCAGACGACTGGACAGGGTGGCGATCCAAGCACTGCCTACTCGTTCCCAGGAACTTCTGGTAACTATATTTCGGTCGGAAGCGCTGGTGGTTTGGGCGCAGCTATGACTGAAATGACAATTACAGGATGGTTCAAGTTTTCGTCAACGTCGAGTGAGGTTGCGATCCTCCGCAAAGAGGGTGTCTTTCAGCTCGGGTTTAGCAACCAAAATACTATTCGAAATCTGATTGCGACGAGCGGTGGTACGACTGGTTGGACCGCTTCAAACGATATATCGGTCGGTTTTACCTCCGGAGTCTGGTACCACATGGCGATGACATGGAACGGCACACAGTTACGCAGCTATATTAACGGCGTGCAGGTTGGTTCGACGGCGACAGTCACCGGTACCCGAGCAGCGAGCGGAACGGCGGTAGGAATCTCCCAGTACCGTTTCTTCCCAGGTGATATTGACGATGTTCGCTTTTATGACCGAGCACTCGATCCAGAGGAAATTGAGACAATCCACGATCTCGGCGCCTATTAGGACTGTTATACTAAACATATGATAAAACGCTTGATTCAATGGCGACTGGAACGATATGTTCGTCGTTACTTACAAAAACATGACACAGTCAAATTGATTGCGGTTGTCGGGAGTGTTGGGAAAACAAGCACGAAGATTGCAATTGGGACGGTGCTGAGCGAACAATTCCGGGTTCGACTCCACGAAGGGAACCATAATGCTGAGCTGAGCGCACCGCTGGCAATCCTCGGCATTGAGTTTCCAGAGAATCTGCGTGATCCTCGCCAATGGTTCCAGGTGTTTGCCGCTGCACGTGAGCGCATCAAGCAGCCGACCGACGTTGATATTATTGTCCAAGAAGTAGGCACAGATCGTATCGGACAAGTACCCCATTTTGGTACCTACGTGACGCCATTTTTGACGGTCGTTACGGCTGTTTCACCTGAGCATATGGAGTATTTTGGTTCACTGGAGGCGGTCGCAAAAGAAGAGCTATCAGCCGTTGATTACAGTCAGAACGCCTTAATCAATCGCGATGACGTAGCGGGAGAATACGCACAGCTCGTTAAGAAGGATACCTTTCAAACTTACGGCACAACCGATGCGGCAGAATTTCACATGACCCAAAACGATATGAGTATCGATGCTGGCGTTGCGGCGACATTTTTTGCTCCGGGCGGAGTGACCAAAGAAGTAACACTGCGGGTCGTCGGCGAACATAGTCTGCGCGCGGTGGCTGCGGCTGGCGCAGTCGGCCAGATGTTGGGTATGGAGATCGAAAAGATTGCTAGTGGCATGGCCAACATTCGCCCGGTCAGTGGTCGGATGCAGCTACTTCGTGGCATGAATGACACACTGATTATCGATGATACGTACAATTCGAGTCCACTGGCCGCTGCGGCGGCACTACGGGCACTCTATAGTTTGGCGGCACCGCAGCGTATTGCGGTGTTGGGAAGTATGAACGAACTGGGCGATATGTCTGGTGCAGCACATCAAGAGTTGGGCAATCTTTGCGATCCGTCTGAGCTGGCTCATGTGATTACGGTTGGCGAGCAAGCGGAAAAATTTTTAGCTCCAGCGGCCCGCACGCGGGGCTGTCATGTGGTCAGTTTTGTGTCGGCACTTGAAGCAGGTGCGGCGGTACATAAATTGATGGAGCCAGGGGCGCTCCTCCTCTTTAAAGGCTCTGAAGGCCAAATTTTCCTCGAAGAGGCGGTCAAGATGGTGCTGCATACGACCGACGACGAAGCGAAGTTGGTTCGTCAATCACCAGCCTGGATGAAGCGCAAACAAGCCTTTTTTGATTCGGTCGCGCCAAAAATCGATACCAGCGAATAACACTTATGGTATGCTGAGGGCATATGCAACCAAATAATTTATCTACCCCTCCAGAAAAACCTCAGCAACCAGAACCGACTACGCCACCGACGCCGGTCAATCAATCAGCTGACTCATCACCAAATCAGTTCTTTGGGTCGCAACCACAGCAACCTGCGGGAACGCCAACTTTACCGATGGATACCGTTCAGCCGCCGCGACGCAAAAAGCGCTGGCTATGGGTGCTGGTGATTGTTGCGGCCGTGTTGCTGCTTTTGGGTGGCGGTAGTGCCGCAGCTTACTTTTACTGGTACCAAAACCCGCAAAAAGTCTTGGGCGATGCTCTGGTAAATGCGCTGACTGCGCAAACCATTTCGACTACTGGTGAAATCAAGGTAGAAAATGATGACTACACGGTCGAAATGACTTTGTCAGCTCGTACAGCAAGCGATGCTCGCTCGACACTGGCGGTTGACGCTGATATAACGCTGCCCGATGCCGCGGAACCAGTGAACGTCAAGGGTGAAGGTATATTCTCGGAAACGGGAGACCTGTATTTCAAACTCGATAATGTCAGAGCAGCCGTCACGCAGCTGGCTGGAACAGCTGAAGCGGGGGCGCTTGAAGCATACGAGCCGGTCATTGAAATCATCGAAGGTCAGTGGATCAAGGTCGGTGCAAGTGATTTGTCAGAGACGAACGAAGAGTATGCTGTAGCACAAAAGTGTATCGCTGATGTTATGCAGACGCTCCAAGATGATCGCTCGTTCCGCCAGACCGTCGTCGATGAATTGTCGAATCTCTACGGCGAACATCCGTTTATTACGGTTGAAGAGCAACTGTCGGCACGAGATATTAATGGCGTTGGAAGTCTTGGCTACGCGGTGAAGGGCGATGCCGAAAACTATAAAGCGTTCGTGGAAAAGGTAGACGATACGACAATTGTGAAGAAGCTTGTCGAGTGTGATGACTCAATCAATATCGCCGAACTGTCCGGTGACATGGGAATGGTTGATGAAATCGAAGAGACTGACGCGCGTGCTGAGATTTGGGTCAGTCGCTTCGGCCATGAGCTGACGGAAATAGCAGCAGTCACTAATGACGATGAAGACAAAGTTTCGATTCGCTTGAATCCACTGTTTAACCAAAGTCCAGCAATCGAAATTCCACAAGACACCATGACGTTTGAAGAGGTGATTGCTGCCGTACAACAAGCGTTTATCGAACAACTTGAAGCCGCATCCGCCCAGTAGCACAAGGAGCTGATTGAACTCTCTCTGTTAAAGCGCTATACTTATCTCTGTTATGCAGCGCTATAATCCATCGTCAATCGAGCCAAAGTGGCAAGCCGTCTGGGAAGATCAAAAGGTCAACAACGTCTTAGAAGACTCGAATAAAACCAAGACGTATGTCTCGGGTATGTTCCCATACCCTAGTGGTGCCGGGCTTCACAGTGGACACGCCTTTAGTTACACAATTGTCGATGCGCTGGCTCGCTTTTACCGTCAACAAGGTCACAATGTCTTAAACCCAATGGGATGGGATACCTTTGGGCTGCCGGCTGAAAACTACGCCATCAAGACCGGAACGGCGCCAGTGGTTGTCACTGCCGAAAATATCGCTAACTTTAAACGCCAATTCAAACGGATGGGCACCAGTATCGACTGGGACCGTGAGATT
>JAUIDL010000047.1 GCA_030428585.1 bacterium
ATAATAGGACAAATGTCGTGGCGCTTGTGCTTGGTTGGACTGCTAGTGGTCGTTATGGGGATCGGCCTGAGTGGTGATGCATGGGCGCAGGACGAAAAGGGTCGTCTTTTGACTGTCTATGATCGAGGGACGACGCAAACCTTTATCTCTGATGCCGGAACAGTCGGTGAGGCGCTCGAAGCGCAGAATATCATGCTTGATCCTCGTGACACCGTTGAGCCTGCCATCGATGAGGAATTAATCGCTCAAGAGTACCTGATTAACATATATCGGGCTCGTCCTGTGGTCGTTGTCGATGGCAATAAACGAATGAAGACAATTTCTTCACATCAAACACCACAACAAATTGCCGATGATGCGGGGGTGTTGGTGTATGACGAGGATGCGGCGATTGTGCGACCGACGACTAACTTTGTGTTGGACGGTGCGGGTTTACAATTAACGATTGTTCGTGCAGTACCACTAACACTTGATTTATACGGGCGGAAAACGACGATTCGTACCCAGGGAAAAACCGTCGGTGAAATGCTTGAGGAGAAGCAGATTATGCTGACGACAAAAGATAATCTATCGGTCTCGAAATCAACCAAAATTAAAAAAGCTATGACCGTGCGCATTTGGCGTGAGGGTAAACAGACCGTAACACTCGACGAAGAGATTCCTTATACAACAAAGATTGTTTATGACGCCGATCGTCCGCTTGGCTATCGAGCGGTCAAAACAAAAGGAACGCTAGGGCTAAAACAGGTGACGTATCAGTTAGAGGTACGCGGTGGTGTCGAGATATCTCGTGTTGAAATCAACAGTTTGACAACCCGTAAACCAGGCAAGCAAACTGAAGTGATTGGTCTTTACAATGACGGCAGCGGTTTGACTAAATCTCGCGGAGCGCAGGTGTTTGTTGATAGTAGCGGGGTATCACACCGCGAAACCTACTATGATTTGAACATGAGTGTCGTCATGTCGCTGTGTGGTAAGTCGGGCTATTTGGTACGACCCGATGGTGCGAAGGTCGATAACGAGGGCTACATATTAATTGCGGCAAACCTAGCGCTGTATCCGCGCTGTTCGATTGTCGAAACCAGCCTCGGTCCTGGACGAGTCTATGATACAGGTGGGTTTGTCCTGCGTCATCCAACGGGATATGACCTGGCCACTGACTGGACGCGAGCTGATGGGATATAATGAGCTACAGCAAAAACTCAGATAATCTGAGTACAGTAGGGCAAGTATGGAACAAAAATCAACACAGAATCCGCGCAGTATGAAGGGTATTTGGCTCGCCTTTGGGCTGGTCGCTTTAATCATTGTAACCAGTGGTGCGAGTGCCGTGACGACAGCCATTTTGCTTCGCAATGGCGGCCTGACTTTTGTGCCGAGCGCGCAAACTATTGTGAATGAATCGGATAGCGCTGGTGTGGCAGTCGTTAATAAAGTTGCCGATAGTGTCGTATCGATTAGTACCCAAAAATCGGGCTATGATTGGTTTGGGCGAGAAGTGGTATCTGAAGGCGCCGGCAGTGGCGTGATTGTCAGTACTGACGGCTATATTTTGACCAATAACCACGTGATTGACGGTGCCGATGAAGTTACTATCATTACTAATGACAACGCCGAGTTTTCAGCACGGGTTGTGGCGACCGATCCAGACTCTGACTTGGCGCTATTAAAAGCTAATCCAACCACGGCACTGACTGCAGCGACGCTGGCAAGCGATGAGGTTGAGGTTGGTGAAGATGTCTACGCGATTGGCAACGCACTGGGCCAATACCCGAACTCGGTCACACAAGGAATTGTTTCAGGTGTCGGGCGACCGATCGCCACCTATAGCTCAGGACTACGGGGTAACTTACAAGAATTCGAAGACTTGATTCAAACAGACGCGGCCATTAACCCAGGTAACTCAGGTGGTCCACTGGTCAATGCGCAGGGCGAGGTCGTCGGTATTAATACCGCGGTTGCTGGACAGGCGCAAAACATTGGCTTTTCGGTGCCAATTGCTCGCGCGCAGGCTTTGTTAGACGAAGAAACGTAGATTATTCGGTAATGTCACGGATGACACTAATCTTTGCGCCAAGGGTATTCAGACGCTCGGCCAGATCTTCATAACCACGGTTGATAGAGTAAATATTGCGCAGGAACGACACACCAGGCGCTGCCAACATACCCAACATAATCACCACAGCTGGACGCAGGGCTGGTGGGGTAATGATTTCGGCAGCACGCCATTTGGTTGGGCCAGTCACGTATAAACGGTGAGGGTCAATCAACTGGACGTTGGCGTTCAGACGGGTCAACTCGGTCAAGTAAATGGCGCGGTTCTCGTAGACCCAGTCGTGGATCATGGTGCGACCTTTGGCACAGGCAGCGATGACGGCAAAGAATGGCAGGTTATCGATATTCAGGCCTGGGAACGGCATTGAGTGGATCTTGTCTTCTGAAGCATGCAGTTCGCTTGGTTTTGTCGTGATGTCAACTAGACGGGTGTGTCCATTAAGGGCAGGATATTCATCAGATAGTTCGTATTCAAAGCCCATATTTTCGAGGAATTTCAGGTCGATTTCGAGGAACTCAATCGGCGCGCGTTCAATCGTGATTTCTGACTTAGTGACAATGGCTGCGGCAATGAAGCTCATCACTTCGATAGGATCTTCGGATGGAGCATATTCGACATTTTTGTTGATGTCGCGAATTCCGGTGACCGTCAAGGTTGTCGAACCAATGCCTTCAATTTTGACGCCCAATTTTTGAAGGAAAAAACACAAGTCTTGTACCATGTAATTCGGGCTGGCGTTACGAATAACCGTGACACCGTCGTTCATAGCGGCGGCCATCAAGATATTCTCGGTCACCGTGTCGCCGCGTTCAGACAGAACGATGGCTTTCTCGGGTTTGACTGGTTTTGAGGTTGCGGTGTAGTGGCCAGTCACCGTATCGACAGTCAAGCCAAAGTTGTGAAGTCCGTTCAGGTGAGGTTCGACGGTACGTTCTCCTAATGAACAACCACCAGCATACGGCAATTCAAATTCCTTATAACGGTGCATTAGTGGACCGAGGAACATAATAATACTACGGGTTCGACGTGCGGCTGCGACGTCCATATTTTCGAGCTTGAGCTTAGCTGGAGGAGTGATTTCGAGGTCGTTATCGCCGAACCAGCGGGTTTTGACACCAATACTGTTCAGCACCTCGATGATACGATTGACTTCTTCGATCCGCGCCACGTGACGCAGAGTCGTAGTCCCACGGTTCAATAACGTCGCACACAAGAGAGCGACCGCAGCGTTTTTACTGGTTTTTGTGACAATGTGGCCTGATAATTTTTGACCACCTTCGATGCGAAAGTTAATACTGCCGTTCGCGTTCAACTGCACAATCTGGCTTGACAGAACGTCACTAATGCGTCCAAGCATATCAAGGCTGATATTTTGACCACCCTTTTCGATGCGATTAATGGCGCTTTGGCTGGTGCCGAGGGCTTTGGCTAAATCTGCCTGTGTCATCCCTCGTGACTGACGTGTTTCTTGAATTAAAGTACCTATTTTTGATGATTGTGATAGTGAATCCATAAAATCTATCATATATCAAATATGATATAAAGTCAATACTGTCTGACAGATGATATAATAATAGCGACTATGACAGATGTGCGCACCCATGTCCCTGATGACGATGCTATCCTGGCGTTGATCGCTGCTGAAGAAGCGCGACAACGGGATGGTTTAGAATTGATTCCTAGTGAAAACTACGTGTCCGAAGGGGTACTGCGGGCGCTTGGCAGTGTGTTGACCAATAAATACTCTGAAGGCTACCCAGGTAAGCGCTATTACGGCGGTCAGCAAAACACGGATCAGGTCGAGCAACTTGCCATCGACCGCGCCAAAGCCTTGTTCCGAGCGGATCACGCTAATGTTCAGCCTCACTCTGGTGCGGCAGCTAACGAAGCGGTATACAGCGCGTGGTTGAAACCTGGCGATACGGTATTAGCGATGGACTTGACCCACGGTGGTCATTTGACACATGGTGCGCCGGTGACGCGTAGTGCGCATCTGTATAACTTTGTTCGCTATAAGATGAAGGATGTCTCGACCGGCGAGATTGATTACGATGAACTTGCTCGGTTAGCCCAAGAGCATAAACCAAAGATTATTCTGGCAGGCTTTAGCGCTTATCCACGGATGCTTGATTATCGTCGATTTGCTGAAATTGGCAATGAAGTCGGCGCATTGTTAATGGCTGACATGGCTCATATTGCCGGCTTGATCGCGGGTGGTGTGGCCGAGAACCCCCTGGACTACGGCTTTCATGTCATGACGACCACAACCCATAAAACCCTGCGTGGTCCTCGTGGTGGTTTAATTTTGAGTAAAGGAACAGTCGGTAACCCATTGATCGCTCCAGACAAGACGCTCGAAAATATTCCAACCTTGATTGATCGCTCGGTCTTTCCTGGCATGCAGGGTGGTCCGCATATGAATACGATTGCGGCAAAAGCGGTGGCGTTTTATGAAGCCAGTCAGCCGGAGTTTACTGATTATGCCAAGCAAATCGTGGCGAACGCATCGGCGCTGGCATCGGCCTTGCAGGCTCGTGGTTTTCAGTTGGTGACGGGCGGTACTGACAACCATTTGATTTTGGCTGACGTACAAGCGAGCTTTGGCCTGGATGGGAAAGAAGTCGAGAATCGCCTGGATGCAATCGGCCTGACACTGAATGCTAATAGTATTCCCGATGATCCGTTGCCACCGTTCCGACCAAGTGGTATCCGACTGGGAACACCAGCTTTGACGACTCGTGGCTTGAAAGAGGAGCACATGGAGCACATTGCCGACTGGATGAAGCGGGCGGTTGATGGTGAAGCCAGCGATGTCTTGCGTGAAGAAGTGAAACAGTTTCTCTCGATTTTATAATCATCGAACAATCAAAAACGGCGCCGTGAAGCGCCGTTTTGTTTTTCTAGCTATGATCCTAGGTCGCTGCCGTTGGACACGCGATACCTGTACCGCTAGTGATGCCTGCGTCAACGTAGCTACTGGCGTTACTGTTGGTGTAGTCCCAGTAGTAGATGCGGTTTCCAGTGATGTTTGAACCGGTGATAGCTGCTTGGTTAGCTGGTGTACCTGAACCACATTTTAAGAACACTGCCGTACGGCTGTCTGATGGAGCCGCCACTAAGCTCGAGTAAGGAGTTACAAAAGTAACTTGTGAGCTTGGGAGGTTGTAAGACGTGCTTGAAGCTGCACCGGTCAGGTCAGTGGTTGCGGTTGGATATGCACCAGTTTCTGCGTTAAAAGCTTCTGCCTTCTTCGCGACCGTACTAGCGGTTGCCTTAGCACTTGTTGTATTAGCACGTGCAGTGACACCGTTGTAGGCGACAATAGTGATAGCAGCCAGAATAGCAATGACGACGATCACAATCAAGAGCTCGACGATGGTAAAACCGCGCTCTCGCTGTACGTTAGTTTTGATATCTTTGAGACTCATGTGAGATGCCCCCCTAATTAATGATGTTTCTCTGTTAATCAGATTACTATGTTCCGGCGATAAGCGCAAGCATTTTTATTGGTCGGCAATGAAATTAATGCCGTTCAAACTTGACCAGGTTGCGTTGAGGCCATAGCCCCTGACGACTCCACTCGCGTCCACTTCTATACGACACGTAGCGTTGTTGTTACAGACGGATACAAAGGATAATAAAGCGTTTGGTCGATAGCCCGCTGGCAGGGTGGTGAGGGTGGTGCCACTAGTTGTTGTTCCTGACCTAATTAACCCTTTTAAAG
>JAUIDL010000048.1 GCA_030428585.1 bacterium
CGGCGAGGTGATGTCGATCGGCCGGACCTTCCGCGAATCTTTCGCCAAGGCGATGGCCTCGCGCGAGATCGACTCGCCCGCCCGGATCCCGGAGTCGACCGAAGAGCTCCTGGAGACTCTGGCGGTGCCGACGCCTGACCGGATCGACCAGCTGCTGGCCGCCTTCGAGCGCGGGGTCGAGGTCGAGGAAGTCCATGCCCGGACCCGGATCGATCTCTGGGTTCTGCGCGAGCTCTTCAGCCTGGCCACCGAAAGCGACCCCACCGAGGGGATGGAGCGGATCTACAACTCGGTCGACACCTGTGCCGTGAATGACACGGTGCCAGTCGTCTCGCCTTCTCCGACCGGGTTGTTTCCGACGATGGTGACCGTGTCGTTCTCGGTGTCACCCGAGATTGTCGCGGTCGGTGTCGGTTCTACATAGGTCGGCACGTCACAGTCGGCCTCGACGTTGTCGAGCGTGTAGAGTTCGGTTGTTCCGAGGTCGGTCGTGACGTATGCTGCCAGGTTGTCACCTGGCGAGACGACGAACGACTCGGTGTAGCTGAACACGACCAACTGCTGGTTCTCGATGACGAGTCCGACGTTGTGTACGGTCTGGCCGTTCGCCGTCACGTACGCCGCCTGGGTGGCGGTCTGTCGCGGATCGACCGTCAACGAGATGAACGCCGTCACCTGCTGTCCTGGGACGCATTCGGTCCACAGGAACGCCGAAGTTTCGGCGATACAGTTGGCGGTAAATTCGTCCAGACTGGCGACCACGGTGCCGTTGTATGTCACTGTGACGTTGACCTGCATGTCCTCCGGGATGAACCCTTCGAGCGTGCCGGGAGGATCGTTTTCGTTCTGAACGAGACTGGTGGTGCGGCTGTAGGTGCCGTTCACCTCCGTGACCGTCATGACGTATGTGGCCGGCACGGTGGTCGGGTAGTAGAGGCTGACGCCTCCGCTGACGCGGCCTTCCTGACAGTCACCGGGGATGAATCTCAGGACTTCCTCGGGAATGTCGACGACCGCTGCTTGAACGACGGCCTGGGTGCGCTGAGTGGTTGCTGCGTTCGACTCGGTTGACGCCTCGGTCTTCGACTCGACCTGTTCGGTCGTGTTGTCCTCCGTGGTGCCAGTGGTCGGTGCCGTCGGCTCGTCTGCTTCGGGAAGCGCGTCGGGCTCGGGGGTCGTCTCGGCGTCCTCTGCGGGTGCAGCGGGTGCTTCCTCGACGACGGGCTCGTTGACGACCTTGTTGGTCGCTTCCGCGTTTTGTTCGTCGGCGTTGTCGACGACGACTTCTGCCACCGCAGTGGTGTCGGTCGAGTCGAGCTCTTCGGCGAACGCGGCGGGTACCGCGAACATTGACACGACCAGGGTGAGCGCAGCGGCTGCTGCTCCACCCATGGTCAGGGTGCGTCGCATGGTACGACGGCGTGGTGCGGACATTGCTGCCCTTCCCTTCTGTTGGGGTTTGGATTGTCTTGTGCGGCAAAACTACGCTCTGGCTGGGCGCAGTTACGCATAATATAATTTATAGCATAAAAACATTAAAAAGTAAATAATCGGCGACATGATTCATAAGCATTTCAATGCTTGACGGCGCACCTAATCGGCGCGGTATACTAAGAGGAGCTATGTAGGTACTTTGCCTCGGCAATTTCCACTTACAAGCGGAATAAGCCACCAACGCTAGCGATGCACACCAGTTTGCAAATACGAGAACTAGGAGCCCCTCGCAGACGTACACAATTCTAGGTGACATTTGGTAAAAAGGTCAGGCCGCCGACGGTCCCCTGCCCCTCTCCAAATCACTCCTCCAAAACCCGTTCGCTGATCAAGAATTCTTTTGTTCGGCATTTTTGCGTTTAACGCGTAACTAAAAATTTTTGGAGAAGAAATATGAATCGTGTAACAATCAACGAACAAGTGGCAATCACAAGCATGGGCTTCAAGAAGAACCTCTCGGCTTACCCTCGAACCATGGAATTTCGAGGTATCGCGTACAATTTTATTGACGCGGGTCTGAGTTGTTTGGTGCGCTCTGGTGAGCACATCGCCCACATTGTGACGCTCAGCGACGGCAAATCAATTTTCCGTCTGCGCAGCGATAACCACGGTGGCAACTGGACACTACTCAGTATCGGCTGATAGCGACCAGCAGCAGTTCGTGCTAGTTTCCGGTACCGGTTGGTGCCGGATTTAGTTTGCGGCTTGGTCCTTGAGAAAGCGTCGACCAATCCACTTATGAAGCTCAACGACGGCAATCAGCACCACCGAAGCGGTCAAACTAGTGATGAGCAGATGATCAACTTGGACGGGCGTAATGTGCAGGAGTTCTTGCAGTGGTCCTGTCAGCGCCAAGAATTGCAGGCCAATCGATGCAGCCAGGCCGATATAGAATGGCTTACTGATAACTCGGATGCGCTTGAAGATAGATTCATAGGTACTGCGTGCGTTAAAGGCATTCGCCCACTGCATCGTCACCAAGGCCATAAAGGCGATGGTCGAGCCGTAGGCAGCGCCGTATTGAGCCGTAAAGTAGCCAAAGAGCCCTAGGGCGGCCGCACCCATGACCAACGCGACCAGTATAATCCGACTAATCATGTACATACTCAGTAGTGGGGCTTTTGGCGAAACGGGTTTGTGCTTCATGACATCTTTTTCACCCGGTTCGAGTCCCAGCGGAATCACCAGTGAGGTGTCAGTGACTAGGTTGATCCATAGAATCTGGACTGGCTGCAGCGGCATCGGCATTCCCAGCGCGATTGCTCCAACCATCGTGATTGCCTCACCAGTGTTGGTCGACAGCAGGTAAAACAGCATGCGACGGATATTGGAGAAGATGATGCGCCCTTCTTTCATCGCGCGGATAATACTTTCGAAGTTATTGTTCAGCAGGATAATATCGCCAGCATCTTTGGCAATTTGTGAGCCGCTCCCCATCGCCACCCCAACGTGAGCGTTGGCTAGAGCCGGTACATCATTGACCCCGTCACCAGTCATAGCAGCAACCTCTTTGGTTTTAAGAATCTGTAAGATACGGTATTTGTTTTCAGGCGTCACGCGCGAGAAGACGCGAGCCTCGTACACGCGTTTGGTTAGCTGATGCTCGGGAAGCTCGCTAATTTGTCGGGTGTCAAAGACTTGTTCGCGAGACTCAACCAAGCCGAGTTGTCGTCCGATATGGTACGCCGTTTCAAAATGGTCACCAGTGATCATACGGACGGTCACGCCGGCGTTCTGGGCTACGCCAATAGCCTTTCGGGCGGTCGGGCGAAGCGTGTCAGCGACCCCAATCAGTCCAACGAGGTCAAATTTCTGCGACTGATGCATTTCTTCGAACTGGGCGATCGATTTCTTAATCGGAGCGGTCGCCAGCGCAATCACGCGGTAGCCTTGACTGGTTAGTTGATGTAATGCAGCCTCGGCTTCTTTGTGCTCGGCTGCCGTTAGCTTGCTCCGGCTAATGACCTGTTCAGGTGCTCCTTTCAAAACAAGTTCGTATGTACCGTCATGGTGCCAGACGTTACCGCTCATCGAGAATGCTTGGTTGAATGGTAGTTTCGCAACGGTTTCGCCTGGCAGCTCAATCAAGTCTTCGGCGGTTGTGAATTCAATCATCGCAATATCTAACGGGTCGTGTGATTTTTGCCCTCGATGATTAATGGTACGGTGGGCGACAGTTGGCAAGTGGTGTTTCGATGACTTTAGATGCCATGTTTCTTGGACACTCAGCTTGTTTTCGGTTAGGGTGCCTGTTTTGTCAGTGGCGATGGTGGTAATGACACCGATGGTTTCAATCGCGCGCATACTACGGACTAGTGCTTTTTTGGCGGCCATTCGGCGCATACCCAGGACCAGAATGACTGATATGGCCACCGGCAGACTTTCTGGTACCGCCGAGACAGAAATAGCGAGCACGTAGAGGATCGCTTCGGTAAACTCGATACCCCGAATCAGCGCCAGGGTGAACGCAACAACCGCCAGTCCAGCGACGGCGGCGACGATGTATGAAAGTAATTTATCAATTTTCTTTTGAACAGGGCTGGTCGAGCTATCGGCCGATTTTTTACTGAGCGCGGCAATCCGACCGAACTCGGTATCATTCCCTGTTGCGACAACAATCCCCGTGACGGTTCCCGAGACAACGAATGCGCCCTGAAAAAGCATGTTACTTTGTTCGTAGACTTGTTTGCCCTGTTCAAGTGTGTCGGCGTTCTTGCTGACCGGGACTGATTCACCTGTCAGGACGGCTTCGTCGGCCCGTAGCGAGTCAGCCAAGACGACTCGGGTATCGGCCGGGATCTTATCGCCTTCGTCGAGCGTGATAACGTCACCAGGAACTAATTGACTGCTATCGACGTCCAATGGTCGCCCGTTTCGGATAACGGTCACTTTTTGGGCGCTGACTTTTTGGAGACTGCGCAGAATACGGTCGGTCGAGAAACGCTGCACATAATAGATGACAGCGCTGACCATCATGATCACCAGGATGATAATTGCGTCGAATAGCGCTCCGTGGAGAAAACTGACGACTGCGGCGATGAACAGGACCAACATGAAGACATTGCGGAACGGTTCGATGGCGATTTTCCACCACGGGTCGCCCTTCACTTCGATGGTGTTTGGGCCATAGGTCTTCAGGCGTTCAGCGGCCGAGCGTTTGCTCAAGCCTTCGGGCGACGTCTTGAGCGCCGCGTACGTCTGTTCCATCGACCGATGATAATAAAGCATTAGCTCTATTGTATCAAATAACCCCCTGTCACCAGAGGGTTATTTGCGTGAAATAGCTGGGATAGTTAGCTAATGCTGACCAGGCGTAGGGATTGGCTCTGCTTGCCGCTTCCCCATTTGACGATATCTTTGACGGTTTTACCGACTAGATTTTGACCGAGTGGGCTAACGACGGAAATGCGGCCATCACTTGGATTTGCTTCGATGGTATCGACCAATGTGTACCGAAAGAGTCTTCCCTGTTGATCGATCAGGTCAACAACCGAGCCCATGGCGACGCGCATGCGAGCCCGTTTGGTTGGCAAGAGTTTGGCGTGTGTCAGTGTATGGCGCTTATCAGCGAGCTCTGCCTCGATTGATTCTAGTCGAGCGAGACGCTCCACGAGCTCAAGGCGATTATCGTGATTGTTGGTGCGGTCGATGTCGTGGAGGCCTTTAATCAGATTCGTACGGTCGTGATCGAGCTGAGTAATCGCTTTCTTGAGTTCCTTCATACCCTTTTTGCTGAGTAGAATGGTGTCTGGTTGGGTGGTGGCGATAGTGGTATTCATAGTATCACTTCCTCCTTTATGCTGTGATAGCTGTTTGTTTAGTAGCACCTGCTACTGAGTCCTAGTATTGCGAACAATGCTGAAGGATGTCTTAAAAAAACGGCTTAATCGTTGTAATTTTATAGTAAATACTTATGCTTGGGCCTTCGCGCGATTGCCACTGGCGCGAACTGTTGGCAAAGAGAACGAAAAGGTCGTTTGGCCGTCGACGCTCTTTACCCGTAAATCACCTTTGTGAATTTTGCAGACTCGTTTGGCAATCGCGAGCCCGAGCCCATAGCCATTCCCAGAGCTATTTGTTCGTGATGAGTCACCGCGATAAAATCGCTCGAACATCAAGGCTTGCTTGTCTTTAGGTATAGTTTCACCTTTGTTGGTCACCGAGAAATACGAATTTAACCGCTTTTCGTGAA
>JAUIDL010000049.1 GCA_030428585.1 bacterium
TGCTGGATCGTCAGATGAAATCATTGGTCCTTCGTGACCATCGTTGTTCACGATTTTCAAGTTATAGCGGGCGTCGTTCTTGGTACCCAATGCCCTAAGCAATGTGCGCAGGCTTTGTGCGGTCACGCCACGCTTGCCGATCACGCGGCCAAGGTCTTCTGGGTGGACTGTCAGTGTCAACAGCACCCCTTTTTCGTCGATAATACGTTCGACGACGACATCGTCAGGATTTCCGACGACAGATTTTACGATATACTCTATGAATTGCTGGTCGATTGTGGACATATTCCCCCTTCATGTCTTTCGGACTATCGCAAATGGTTGTGCTTATATTGTAGCACAATCAGCTTTTTACAAGCTTAATACGCGCCCGCACCGTACAGTTGTCGAATCTCCTGGGGAGTCATGGCTCGACTGAGGATACGAACGTCGTCCACTTTTCCCGTAAAGGTTCGTGAACCAGATCCACCGACTCGTAGCGTCGTGCCGTAGCCATAAATCTTATCAATAAAGCCAGTGCTCTTCACTTCACCATCAACATAAAAGGTCATCTTGCCTGCTTCGTACAGTCCAACCAAGAAGTGCCATTCGTCATCCACCGGCACGCCGTCAAGGTTAGCCGAGCCATCCCAACAGTTCCCATTGCTAGTTTTGATAGCGAACTGATACTTCCCGTCGTTGGTATACAGACCACCGTTACAGCCAACTCGACCAACGATAATCGCTTCGTCGTCATAATCACCAGTGCTTTTCATCCAAGCAGCGATTGTCCAATAGGCATCAAAACTAACGTCCTGCAAGACACCCCCGTCGACACTCGGGACAACAAAGCCGTTTCCACTCCCGAATTCAATCGCGCCGCTAAAGCCACTTTCGCCGGTTGTCAGCGTGCCACTATTCGAGTTCGGTACTCGTCCATGGAATGAATAATCTTCGTCATTGTCATTAAAGGGCCACCACGCCTCGAGTTTGAAACAACTGCCGGCCGCCGGCGTCGTCGTTTTACTGGTCAAGAAATAGGCACTTTGTTCGTCAACCGTCGCCGTCAAACAATAATAATTCGGTTGGATATCGGTCAGGAGCGTATAGGTATACTTGGTTGACTCGCTGTCATAGATGCCCGCGGATGCCAATGTCGGCGGGTACTGCCCATTGTTGAGCGTCGAGTAATTCAGCATCTTTTTGGTCACATCGACAATTGCACTCTTGGCCGCACTGTTTCGAGCCCGTTCTTGGAGTCCAAAATAAAGGGCCGTCGAAATAACTGCCAGAATCGCAATCACCACAATAACAATAATCAATTCGATCAAAGTAAAACCGTGCTGTGATGGGCGCCCATCCGTCTCACGCGCGTATACCATGCTTATGATTATACCACGGCTCTTATGAGAGATTAACAGAGGTAGTGTAAAAGTATTTTATGAGTATATATTGACTTTTTATCAAGTTTATGCTAATATGTAATTATCCTCTCAATTGGAAATCTTCCAGGCGAGCGCTCATTCCACCACCAACTCCTGAGGAGGAGACATGAACAAGGACCAGGACGGTCAGGGCACCACCAAGGGTGTCAGCCCCGAGGACCAGGTCAGCACGAAGGCGAAGCGCAAGGCGACCCAGAACGCCGCTGCCCGCGCCCGAGCACACGGTGCTCGTGGTGTCGGCCACAAGTCGACTCCTCAGCGCAACAATCGACGCAACGTCGGCCAGAAGCGCTTCGACTCGCGACCCGTCGCGACGCTCGAGACGCTCTTCCAGGCGCTTGGTCAGCGGTTCATCGAGATCGCCAACGAGCAGCTCTGGGACCAGGCGACGCGCAAGGCGATGATCGCCGAGCTGCGCAGCATGCTCGGCATGCCGATGCCCACCGGGATCACCTACGACCCCAAGGAACTCGGCTACCTGCGCAAGGAGCTCCTGCGTGACGCGTTCTTCAAGACGAGCCGGTTGTTCGCAACCCGCTCGATCATCGAGCTGAACCTGCCCGGTCACGACACCGGCTGGTTCCGCGCCCGCCTCCATGCGGTGCAGAACAAGCGCGCGCAGACCAAGCAGCCGGTCGTCCAGACCGCCTGACTTCGGTCACTAGGCCCCCGCCACCTATCCAATCACAGGAAGGGGCGGGGGCCCTTCCATTTGGCATAAAAATACCCCGCGTCCAGGCGGGGTATGTTCGTTTCGAGATTTCTCTAGGCTTCTTCGGCAGGCTTCTCTGCTTCGGCTGGCACTTCATCAGTCACAGGTGCTTCTTCCGCAGGAGCTTCCTCGGCTGGTTCTTCAGCTGGTGCTTCTTCCTTTGGCTGGTTCTTGCGCAGCTTTTCAGGGTTTCGCAGGTTTTTTGTCTTGTCAGACGCAGGTTCGACGACCCATTTTGGCAGTTTCACGCCCGCAGCCTTCAGTAGTTTGACCACACGAGGCGTTGGTTGTGCACCGTTGTCCAGGTACTTTTGTGCAATCTCAACATTGACGTTGGCTTCTTTGGTGTGTGGGTTGTAGGTGCCGACATAGGCGACGACACGGCCACTCGAAGGGTGGCGCTGGGCTTCTTGGACCGCAAGGCGGTAGACTGGGTAGCCTTTACGACCAAGGCGTTGCAAACGAATTGCGAGCATAAAAATAAAACTTCCTTTAAACTCTTAACATTATTATGTGTAATTCTCGTAGTATTTTACACTGTTCTCCTCTGTAAGTCAATCGTTTCACCGATATACATATTCCTAGCAACCAGCTATACTATAACCATATGCGCCATGTCTTCCATCATCACAAATACAGAAAGAAGCTTGCAAACAAAAAATCTGGTCCAATCGACGATCTTGCCCTGATAGTCGGCATCGTCCAACCCCTTGCAACGTTGCCACAAATCTGGTTAATCTATTCGACACGAAACGCCGAGGGAGTTTCATTCTTTATGTGGACTGCTTACAACATTGCAAGTGTCATTCTCCTCCTTTACGGCATCAAGTATCGACTTACCCCTATCATCTGGGCCAATATCCTCTGGTTAGTCGTACAGACCCCAATGATGGTGTCGGTATTCTTTTTCCCAGTTTCCGCTCAGTAAGCTAGGACCCATAGGTCGTCAGTGCCGCTTTTGCTGCCGCTTGCTGAGCGGCTTGTTTGCTTGGCCCAGTCCCCTGGCCCACCAATTTGCTTCCCGAATACACCCCAAGGGTAAAGACCTTATCGTGGTCTGGGCCAACTTCTTCTAGTACGACGTAACGCGGGGTAAAGTTATCTTGACGCTGCATCACTTCTTGTAGGTGGGATTTTGGATCACGCCACGAGCCTTCTTTGAGAATAGCGTCGAGTTTGCTGGTAATATTCTTTTGAATAAAAGCCGCCGCGTCATCATAGCCACGTTCGAGGTAAATCGCACCAATCAACGCCTCAAACGCATTCGCCAAAATCTGCATTCGCGCTCGATCACTGCCCTGTTTTTCACCACGGCTCATTCGTAGCAATGGTTCATATCCGAGCTTTTTACCCGCATCACCAATACTTTCGGTGCGGACCAAGGCAGCCCGCCAACTGGTCAGAATGCCTTCTGGTTCGTCATAGGTGTTATACAGAAAATCAGTCACGACCAGTTCCAAAACAGCATCGCCCAGGAATTCCAGACGTTCATTATGCTCTGACACACTCTTACGGTGTTCGTTAACATAACTGCGGTGCGTCATTGCGGTAATTAGCAGTTCGATATCTTGAAATTCAAAGCCCAGTGTCTCTTTGGCAAAGGCTTGATACGGCGCGGTCGACATGCCAGTCATTATAAATTCTCCTGTCGGATGCGTTTCATCGCCAGCAGCATCAATTTTCCGATATCTTCATATTCAATCGCGTCCAAGGCATCGTGAAAACTAAACCACTTAATGCCGTTCATCCAATCTTCTTTTTGAATGGCGTTCGTGTCACCTTTCGCCCGAACCAAATAAATTTGCGTGGTCATCAGGACTAATTTATCAATACGACGGTAGCGGAAGTGAATCTTGCCCAACCAGCCAAGGACGTCGACATCGGTCAAGCCGGCCTCTTCGCCCACCTCACGTTTAGCGGTCTGCTGTGCGGTCTCACCCTCTTCGATGTGACCTTTTGGAATCGTCCAGCGGTCTTTCGAGTCTTGGATCAAGAGAATTTCGACGCCCTTTTTGCCATGGCGAAAAACAATACCGCCCGAGGTTGGTTCGCGAACTATTTCTTGGATGGATGGTTTTTTTCGAAAGTATTTTTTGAATTTATCAAACTGTTGTGTTGCCATCAGTGTCAGCTCCCTCAATAAGGGTGCGGTACGCGGTCCCCAGGACCCCGTTCACAAACTTACTGGAGTTATCAGACCCAAACGCTTTGGCTAGTTCGACGGCTTCGTTGATAGCGACCTTTGGCGGCACAATCTCAGCTTGGAAAAGGAGTTCATACACCCCAATTCGAAGGATATTACGGTCAATGCGGGCAATTTGTTCGATTGGCCAGTCGGGCGCAATCGGTTGAATCTTGCTATCGAGGTCGTCACGGTTGTCGAGAACACCGTGAACCAGGCTGTCGACAAACTTTGTATCTTCGATCGCGGCTTCGTAACGATCAATGTTACGAGCCAAAATATCAGAAATATCAGCCGACTCATCCCCACACTGAATTCGGAATTCGTATTCGTAGAGGGTTTGGAGGGCGACGATGCGACCGAGATGACGATTAGATGCCATAATGCGTTTGTTCTCTTAATATGTTAAGTGGTTATTTCTTGTCTGCTATTATTTATCAGATTTTGTAGCAGTAGCCAGTGCTTTACCGGTTTCACGACGAGTCGTTTTGACCTTGACTGGTGATTTACCGTTTACACGGCGAGCAAGAGCAAGACGAAGGTGACTGCGGCGAAGACCGGTCTTCCGAGCGCTGCTCTGTTTCTTTGGTTGTCCCATGTAAATGAACTCCTTTGGTAGGTAATTATTTAAAACTTGGACTCATTATACTATTTTCACTAGTAATACTCAAGTGGTTATGCTTTTCCTAACAAATATGGTATAGTGAAGGCAACATGATAGACATAGAAGTTCCAAACCCTCTCAATTCACAAAACAAAGACACAGAACAAGACTTCGACAACCATGTAGATGACAATTTAGCGATGATTTCATCTACAGGACTCGAGGTTAAAGCAGTCGATGCGGCGCGGCGATTGAGTGAATCTGAAGCCCCGACAATACTGCCGAAGAAAAAGATGTCTCGTGGAGAAAAAATAGGCGTTGGAGCCGCTGTTGTTGGAACTGTTGGCGCTATCGCCGGAGGAGCGGCTGGCTACGCCTATGAATCAACCCCAAAACCCGCCGAACAAACCATGACTATCACCGTCGAGGATGGCCAAGGTATGCTCGACATCGTTGATCAGATTCCGGGATCAGGTAAATATAACCGCCAAGATATCGCCAACAGTATTGCAGGTGACCCCGCTAACATTGATGTCCTCAAAGATGGACTGCAAGCCGGCGATTCTATCACCGTACCTGTTCGTTTCGATTAACCTATAAAACGATATTGACGAGCCGGCCAGGCACATAAATAATCTTGGCCGGTGTTTTATTCTCGACGTATTTCGCCACGTTTTCATGT
>JAUIDL010000050.1 GCA_030428585.1 bacterium
GCTCGATCGTGTCGCGCTCAGAGATCAGCTCGAACTCGGCGATGATCGTGTGGCGGTCGTTGGCCACTTCGGCACTGGTGACACCACTGGCAGTTGCGACGTAGCGGCGCAGCCCGACGATATGGGTCGACAACTCGCCACGGAATTCGACGAGAATCTTCCCATCGAGTGTATCAAGCACGACAATGTCGTTTGCGTGATTGGACATGGTGACTCCTTTAGGGTCGCGAGCGAGAGACGCCTCTCGTTAACTCGATGCTTTTAGTATCGATGAAGGGGGAAGGGATTACAAGTATAAGCAAGTCACCAATCATTGCATTATTGTGATTAATATGTTAAAATAATAAATAAGCCCTAAGATATCCATCTTAGTCGAGCAAAGAGAACCTCCAATCATCCGACAGAAAAGAGAGAATCGTGGCAGTTCCCGCACTTGGCTATACCGTCACATATGGTCCCGGCTCGTTCACGAACGCCGACGGCTCCACCCCTACACAGGAGCAGGTCAACGCGGCGTTCGAACAGTTCCGACGGGAGATCGATCGGCGGAATTCAACCGCGGAAGTCGAGGGAATCGCGATGTGCTACATCAAGCCGGGCGTCAAAATGCCCTTCGATGAGCCAGCGCTGGCGATTGTCGTCGTCGTTCCTGACAACGCATCTTCGAAGCAGCGTGTCCTCGTTTTCACCGACGATTTCGCCCACTATGTGAACAAGAAGACGTCGCTGAAATTCGATCCTCGCACCCGTATGATCGTGTAGGGCCTCACCCCAACCCGTTCAACCCGAGCCGCGCAGTATCCGCTGGCCTCAGGGTTGGGCGGGTATTGCATTTTTTATATTAATATGCTATAATATTATTAACGCACTTCATTGCATCGCATGCAACTCGGTGTGCGACGCAACTTTCGACCGATTCAACAGATTGGAAACCATGGACATCATCAGCTTCTTCACGTCGGTGCTCATCACGCTCGCCGTCATCTACGTCATCGGCTTCATCATCACGGCCTTCGTGCTCTTCGGCAAGAAGTTCAAGAACGACTACTCGGTCTCGATGAAGTGGCTGCTGACGGTGATCTGGCCACTCACGGCCTTCGTCCTCGCGGCGACACGCTTCATGACGTGGTTCATCGAACAAGTCTTCGACTCCCTCTCCGGAAAGAAGTAGGCGTCAAGCCCGCATCATTCAGACGCATCGAGCAACAATCGCTCTGCGTTGAATAACGCGGGCTTTTGTTGTTATCGCAGCAAAGAAAAAAGATCGTCTATTGAAAGAAGAAAAACCAAATTATAGAACCTAGGATATTTATAAGTGGTAAGCTCAAGGCCACAATAATCACAGTGATCAATATGTCTTTGATTATCTTTGTAGATTTCGACTCGATAACGGAAGGATTATTTGCAGATTCTTTTCTCGAAAGATAAAAAGATACTATCGCCAACACCGTACCGGCGACAATCGACGGCAGTCCTAGAAAGAGAGATAAGCCAGCTATCAGGAAGCCTGATGGATCAAATCGTAACAATTCCAATCCCCAGATTAGTACAGGGATTGCAAAGAATCCCAGACTAACATAGAGAAGGGTTTTGCTCTGGTTATTGGTTGTTGCCATATTTGCATGTTAACACAAAAAATGACGATTTCTCGTCATTTTAAACATAGGTCTCATGGTTCGGGGTGGGGGAAGGGAATCAAGCTTTTTGATTGACAATACAGGATACCTGCAACCAACCTAGCTTAAGCATCGAACGCATACAATTTGCTTGTTCGTAGCAAGTCATCAATCAAGATAAATTCTTGGCGTGAAATGGGGCGGTCGTTCGCCCCAAACTCATAACCTAACTCCGCATTAGCATGAGCATTCTCGAATTGACCGAGAGTATCCAAACTCGCCGCCATGGCTTTGATAGTGCCCTCTGCAAGCCGTATTACACTGAGGGGTTTGTAAGAAGCACCCACTTCTTGCACATCGTGTCTAATAACTGCTTTTTCCATATAGCCGTACCCGTATGAAACTCGGTGTAGCACCCTTCCGTCTGGCGCATGTTCAGTAATATAAATACCAGGGTGTTTTACTGCCTCTGTAAACCCTTCATCTAATTCAGATTGAATCTCAGCCTCAGTTTTGTACTGCTCACTATCAAGTACTTCTTGAATATCCAGCCCGCTCCAGACCGCGCGAGCACCCACGGTATAATGGGAAGTGACGAGCACATGCAGATAAGATGCATCCAAATAGTCTACCTTTAGTGGTAGTTCTTGCATCCTTGAACGTAGCCCTGACTGAAACTTGATATTTCCGTCAAATCTTTTCCATAGCCATTCTGCGAGAACTTCGTAAACACGAATTACTTCTTCTTTCTCGAGCTGGCCAACCTCTGGAAACTCAAATTTGGAGACAACAGGAATCTTCTCATTAGCATCCATAAAACTCATTATGCCAATTGTCAGTCGATAAGGCGAGATGTCTCCTGGGGATGAGGGATTCGAACGCTTTTCTCCTGGCTGGGGATGAGGGATTCGAACCCCCGATCACGGGACCAGAACCCGGTGCCTTACCACTTGGCTACTCCCCATCGATTGAGCCAGGAGAGAAATGTTCGAAAGATTGTACGTTGGTGTATTATAGAGAATTTTGCCGCAAAAAGCCAGCCCTGGACAGGGGTTAGCTGGTTTTGATCCGTCGATACGCGAACTTGGCGTGCTGGCGCCATTCGCCCGTACTATCACTGTCGAATTGATTAATGACGCCGTTTTTCACTTCGTTAATCAGAATTAGAGCAGGGTTGTACGGCGCCAACGTGCGATAAAAATGAATATCTTGCTCGGTAATGTGGCTACGTCCAGGAAAAATCTCGCGAAATTTTTGCGTGCCGACACTATCAAAGTAATCTGGCTGCCCCTTTGGTGGCATGTACAGTTCAGCTTTAAGTCCAACCCGGGACACAATCTTCTGAATATCGGATAGTAGTAGTTTCGACTGACTCTCGACGAATAAAAACAGCTGCTTTTTTTCGGTCAAGAACAGGGTGGCTTCGGCGGTGCGACTGACCGGAATCTTGCGCGCAATCACCGAGTCGACATCGGCCGCAACGCCAAATTCAGCGCGGATGCGCTTTTCCAGAGCAATATCATCATAGACCTGGTCGTTCATGCCTGTCATTGTACCACCTCTGGGCGACTTGCACAATTTAGCAGATAGGATATAATCACCGCCCGCCTCAATGTATAATAAGACTATGATTACCGAGAGTCCGCGTTTCCGTCAGCTCAACGATGCCCAAAAACAGGCCGTTACCACCATCGATGGGCCGGTTATGGTCGTGGCGGGGCCAGGAACGGGCAAGACGGAGCTACTTGGTGTGCGCACGGCCTACATTCTCGAAAAAACCGACGCCTTGCCGCAAAATATCTTACTCTTAACCTTTACCGACAGTGGAGTTGCGGCCATGCGCCAGCGCCTGGTCGACATTATTGGCAAAGACGCCTACCGAGTCGCCATCCATACCTTCCATAGTTTTGGGACTGAAATTATTAACCAACACCGCGAACATTTTTATAACGGGGCACTATTCGAACCAGCCGATGATTTGACTCGCTACGAAATAATTCGCGGGATTTTTAGCGAGCTTGATTATAGCAATCCATTATCATCGACCATGAACGGGCAGTTTACCCACCAACGCGACGCTGAAACAGTTATCTCGGAACTGAAACGCAACGGTATTAGCAGCGACGCCCTGCGGGCAATCCTGGACCAGAACGAATTAGCACTGGATGCGGCCGACCGCATCGTCTTGCCACTTTTTGCCGACCGAATTAGCAAAAAGACGATTGATATGGCGGCGCAAGCAATTCCTTCACTGCAGACACTGGCTGACGAAGCCGAAACTATCTACGAAATCACGCCGTTGATTCGCGTCATCACCGATACATTGCATGCGGCGGTACTCGATGCGCAAAACGTCGATAAAACTGGACCGCTAACGGCTTGGAAAAATGAATGGCTGACAACCGAAAACGGTGAGCGAATCTTCAAAGCCCGAAAATCAATCGTCAAACTGCGCGCCCTGACCTACGTTTACAATGAATATTTACTGCGCATGGAAAAAGCCGGCCTGTTCGATTACGACGACATGGTGTTGCAAGTCGTCCAGGCGCTCGAAGCAAATGATGATCTACGCCTGAGTCTGCAAGAAAAATACCTGTACCTGATGGTGGACGAGTACCAAGACACTAACTACGCGCAGATGCGCATAATGAACGCACTGTCGGATAACCCGGTGAACGAAGGCAAACCAAACCTGTTGGTAGTGGGTGACGATGACCAGGCGATTTACAGCTTCCAAGGTGCCGACATCAGCAACATTTTGCGTTTCAGTGAACTGTATCCCAGTGCCCAATTGGTCACCCTGACGACCAACTACCGATCTGGTAATGAAATTCTGACGGAAGCCCGCGACGTCATTACGCAGGGCAGTGAGCGTCTGGAATCACGCGTCGCTGGCATCGACAAACAGCTGATCGCGTATCAAAAAACCAGCAGTGAAGTTCGGTTAATCCAAACCGACAGCAGTCCCGCCGAACGGCATTGGCTGCTCAAAGACATAACCGACGCTATCAAAAAAGGCGCGCAGGCTGGCGATATTGCCGTGCTCGTCCGCAAGCACGCCGAAGTCGAAGCTTTATTGCCATACTTCGCCAAAGCCGGTTTGGCCGTGCAGTACGAACGCCGTGATAACGCGCTGGATGAAGCGCCAGTCCAAGCGCTGGAATTACTAGCCAAAGTCGTCGTCGGTCTGGCGCACGGCGACCACGACGATGTTAACGCGCTGATGCCGCAGCTACTGGCTCACCCGGCGTGGGGAATCAATGCCGTCGATTTATGGCGACTCAGTAGCGATGCCTACGACAAGCACGCGCGCTGGATGGATGGCATGGCGGTGACACCAGTTTTCGTGCCAATACAAGAATGGCTCACCCAGTTAGCGCAAGCCTCCCATACCGAGCCACTCGAAAGCATGCTAGACATGATGATTGGCCGGCCTAATGAAGAGACGACACATACCAGTCCGTTCTATGACTATTACTTCTCGGAAACTGCGCTGGCCGAAACGCCGTCTCGCTACATCGATTACCTGACCGCGCTGCAAACGATTCGCCGACACCTACGCGACTATCGACGCGATAGCCAACCACACCTGGATGCGTTGGTTGGATTTTTGGCGTTGCATCGTCAGCTTGGCTCGCGCCTCAGCATGGTGCGCATCGTCGGCGAAGAACACACCAACGCTGTGAAATTAATGACCGCCCACAAATCAAAAGGTCTCGAGTTTGAGCACGTTTATATCGTCGATGCGGTCGATTCGATGTGGGGCGAAAAATCACGCAGCAAGAGCCGCACTATTAGCTACCCTCACAACCTGCCGATTGGCCCACGCGGCGATGATAGGGAAGAGCGCCTGCGATTATTCTTTGTCGCGATGACACGAGCGAAACAAC
>JAUIDL010000051.1 GCA_030428585.1 bacterium
CTTAATGATGAGTACGTCGAAAGCACCGAGTCGACGATTGAAAGAGGTTGAAAAGAGTAACGACGGCTTTTATTTGGCAGAGATTGACCTCGAACTTCGTGGCCCTGGTGAAATCTATGGTCGGGCACAACATGGTGAATTGAATCTGCAGGTGGCGAATCTTGCCGATAGCATCATGATTGCCCGAGCGCAAAAATCAGTGAAGGTATTCCTGCAGAGTGGAGATGATTTGTTACAATATAGACAATTAGCAAAAGACGTCGAACGCTATCAGCGCTTAACGACATTAAATTAAACAAACGTATATGTTTTCAGGAACGACCGTCGGAAAAAATTCGGGAAATTGGATAGGGGCGCATCAGCGTATCGATCGTTTGGCGCGGGTTGAGTTGGTGAAGCATCTGAAAAATCCCGATAAATTTCCTTCTATCAAAGATATCCTTCATTTTGAAGGTGATAACGGGCCAGACGGTATCAAGCGCAAAAGTCCGTCGATTGATGAACCGTGGCATTATCTTGATCCAGAAAAGATGCACGATCTGTCGTTGATTGACATGATTGAGGATCATATTGAAAACCTGTCTCGAGCGCTCAAACGAGACGATACGCACCGAGCGGCCTTTGAAGCGGCTTGGCTGGCTCATGCGGTGGTTGATGGCTTGACGCCCGCTCACCATTTCCCGTTGGCCGATAAAATCGAAGAGTTATTTGGTATGCCGCACACCGAACGGCTATCGGTCAAAGAAAAGACTATTATCAAGGGAACTTCTCGAAGAGATACTATAAAGAAGAACTGGGAATATTGGGGCAACGGTGGTATTTTCTCGTCACACGCATTGTTTGAGCATGGGATAGCGATGGGCATGGTAGGTAAACGGTATAAAGTCCCACTTTCTGACAGCGACCGCAGCCGCATTGCGAAGGAAGGCTATCGGCACGTTTTCCTTGATTACTTGCGAAGAATCGTACAACTGAATGTCTATGAGAAATTTCAGCAACAAGGCTGGAGCTGGCGGGTGTCGCAGCTCACGCAAAAGCAGCTGATTCCGTACATTATTCAAGCAGTAGCATTGGCGTGGTATGCCGGAACGGTAAAACGGCGTTAGGATGAACGTACGGATTATCGCTGGCAAGTATGGCGGACGGGTCATTGAAGGTTCAGGCACGAATCGCACGCATCCGATGAGCGAGCGGATTCGTAATGCGGTATTTAATTCAATTGGTGATGAGGTTGAGGGCGCTGACGTCCTTGATGCGTTTGCTGGCAGTGGTGCGGTTGGCCTTGAGGCGCTTAGTCGCGGCGCTCACTCGGCTACCTTTATCGAGAAAGACCGCGTTGCACAGAATATTATTCAAAAAAACATCGAAAAAGTCGCTGCTGACAATGCACGCTTGATTAAAGCATCAGTTGGTCCTACAACAGAGACAATCGACCAGCAATTTGACATCATTTTCGCTGATCCGCCCTATCATGATCCGCAGTTATCCACAGTTATGCGATTATTTGGTCTTTTAAAGCCGAACGGGCTTATGGTATTATCATACCCAGGTAAGGCTGAGGTGCCCACCGGAGCGGAGGTTGTTGTGGTGGACAATCGTAGTTATGGAAATGCGGCCCTTGTCTTTTACCGAAAGAGCGCCTAACGGCGCTCTTTTTGTGTCTTAAGATAAAAATAGATGAGGGGGCGTCGGAACTAGTCCAACGCCCCCCTAATTGCTTGTCAGTCGACTTGGGCGAGAAATCGTTTGATGTGGTCGAGCATCGTGTTCACGAAGATCGAACGCATGACATCCTCCAGTCGAACCGCTTCGGCACCACCCAGTTCGTGCACGGTCGCGCCCAGGTTGATGCCCAGGTCGGCGGCGTCGCGCAGGAACTGTCCGTACTGACTCGTTGACATCAACTCGAACACTTGCCGGAGTCGATTGGTCAAATTGGCGAGGATGCTCAGCTCGATCGGCTCGTATTCGTCGTCTTGCAACGTCGCACCGGTCTCCTCGATCATCCTTCTCGCGATCATGTCTGGAATGGTTGAAGCCATCCGACACCTCCTAATCGTGTAGGGAAAGCAATCAAAAACGAGGCGGTCGCCTCGCTTATAATGTTATTATATCATATTAATAAAAAATAAGCAACTCGGGCTGCTTATATCAAATAATTCTGGTACGCGAGAGAGGACTTGAACCTCCACGCCTTGCGGCACTAGCTCCTAAGGCTAGCGTGTCTACCAATTCCACCACTCGCGCTTATAGAGGGATTATAACAGATACGACCAATAATTGAAAGATGTCGTAACGGGAGTCAAGATGCTTGTGGTATCATAGAGGCAAAGGGTCTATTACAGAGGGGAATTATGAACAAAATCGCCACGTACTTGAACGAGCACATTCTAGGGGAAGCCACTGGTTCCAAAGAGATGCGGCGCCGCTTTAGCCGTGATGGCAGTATTTTAACCGTCACCCCTGAATTGATAGTTTTTCCTCGCTCCACTAGCGATATTCGTAAAGTCACCCGATTTACGTGGCAACTAGCTGAAAAAGGTCATCCGTTAGCAGTAACCGCTCGTGGAGCTGGTGGCGATACGACCGGTGCGGCTATCGGTAAAGGTGTCGTCGTCGATACCTCGGCCCACATGAACGCTATCTTTAATATTGTTAACCGCGATAAACTAATCCACGTGCAACCGGGAATTTTAGTAGAGACCGTGCTCGAAACACTTCGCTGGCAAGGCCTGACACTGCGCGATTATCCCAACGATACGTGTCACACCACTATAGGGGGCATGATTGCAAATGGTTCATTTGGCGAAACCGGTGCAGTCGGGGATGCCATTGAAAAACTCGAAGTTGTGTTAGCGAATGGCGATATTCTGGAAACCGGACGCGTCAGTAAACATGATGTGAATAAGAAACTAGGCCTTCAGACATTTGAAGGTGAGATTTATCGAAAAATATCTGGGCTGCTGGAAGATCACGCTGACATTGTCGATCAGTTGAATCAAGATGAACGGCCAGATAACTTTGGCTACAAGGCGATTGGCTGGATCAAGCAAAAAGATGGATCACTCGATCTGACGCCACTCTTTATTGGCAGCCAAGGGACACTTGGGATTATTTCAGAAGCGGTCCTTCGAACTGAGTTTTACGCCGAGGATTCGACCGCAGCGGTGATTGTGGCGGATAGTGGCGAACATGCCCGAGACTTGGCCGATCAAATCAAGCGACTCGAGCCAACCGTTCTGACAATTACCGATGCTGAACTGTATAACCGGGCAAAGTCGTACGGTAAGAAATTCACCTTACTAGGTGATGGAGACGCCAAGGGCTCGGTGCTGTATGTTGAATTCAAAGATTTTAGCGACCGGATTCGTAAGAAAAAGATTAAAAAACTGCATAAACTTAGTGATAAGTTGGGCTTTAGTATTGTCGATACGAATTCACATGACTATGATGACTTTTCTCAGATTCGTCATGTCACCTCATCGTTAACGCGATTGGCCGAGGACACCAAGGTAACACTGCCGATTATTGACGGTGCTTATATTGCTGACGATCGTCGAGAAGAATGTTTGTCGCAAATCGCGGCCTTGGGTGAAAAGTTAAACATTGAACTTCCGATGGTTATTAACGCAAATACCGGTATTGTGACATGCTACCCAATTATGCACTTGCATTCTGTCAGCGATAAGCAAAAGATTTTCCGTCTATTGAACGAATATGCAGCCGTCGTAAAGCAGTGCGGCGGGACGTTTGTGGCGGATGGCGCCGAAGGCCGCTTGAAATCACACGCCGCGTGGTCAACCGCTGAACCGGCGTATGCAGAATTATTTACAAAAGTTCGTGAGATATTTGATCCATTCAATACGATGAACCCAGGCGTGAAACAAAAAGATGACGTTCGTACACTGGTGTCGCAACTTCGTTCTTCCTATGACACGACCGACTTTGTCGCTTAACAACCTCGAGTGACTTTGGTATAATGCATAAGTTACCAACAGCGTGCGCGAGTGGCGGAATTGGTAGACGCGCTAGCTTCAGGTGCTAGTGTCAGCAATGACGTGGAGGTTCAAGTCCTCTTTCGCGCACCAAAACAATATCGACGGCTCTTTACGAGCGTAGCAAAAGGCTCTTTCCAGATAAAGGAAGGGGCATTTTTATTCTTGAAGGATTTTCTACCTTCGCCCGTACCTTGATTAAAGCAACGTCAATATCGATGATATCGTCTTGAATATCCTCAAGGTCTCGAGTGGCTACCTTGAAGGCAGCACTCTTCTTAAACTGTCGCATATCACGAGCAAGGTCGTCTGACTGTCTCGACTTATTGGCTTATGTTCCTTTATAACTAGTCTATTCTTCGGATTGACCCGTTGTCAGCAATGTACATCAGGCCGTTAACCCCGATCGTCATGCCGTATGGTCCTCTGAGGGCGGCGGTCCCGTCTTCGCCGTCAATGCTAGAACATTCTCCTGTGCCGGCGTAGTCGGAAACTGATCCAGCTGCGGAAATGACTCGTACCCCACACTCAGCAAATGGCGCTCCTGAGAAGGAGATTTCCCGTGCTGTCAGCAACGATACCGCGAAGGTCCCTGAATTCAGCGGTCTCTTTAGGTCCGTTCACGTATCCATTCGAACCCGTACCTGCATATGAAGAGGTTGCTCCTGCTGGAGTGATTTGACGGACTCGTGCTGAGTCGACTGCGTACAGGTTACCACTGCTCCCGATCGTCATGCCGAAAACGTCAGAAAATTGCGCCGCACTTCCCGTGCCTTCATCGTAGCCTGCACTTGATCCTGCGAGGAACCCTACCTCTATGTTTGGTGTGTCGAGAAGGACGGTTCGTATACGGTAGTTGTTGCGATCATAGACGTAAAGAATGTCATTATTATTGTCGATAGCAAGTGCTGAAGGGCCGTCGAATTGCGCACTAGTACCTGTTGTGTTGTTGGCGTAGCCATTTGAAGATCCCGCGATGGTTGTGACGACGGCACCAGGAATAGTCACTTGCCTGATGCGACTGCTGTTGTAATCGCTCACGTACATATTGTCCTCGTCGTCAATCACAAGACCTGTCGGTCCGTTGAATTGTGCAGCTGTGCCCGTTCCGTTACTATTTCCGGCGGTTCCGGATCCGGCGAAAGTGTTTACAACGCCCTCGGGTGTGACCATGCGAATTCGGTTATTTGCGAGGTCGGCGACGTAGATATTTCCGTTTGAGTCAGTCGCAATCCCCCT
>JAUIDL010000052.1 GCA_030428585.1 bacterium
CTAGAAGACCCAGACAGCCCGACACCAGATGATATCGATATACTGATTAGTAGGAACGCTTTTACTGACATTGATCTTGAATTGGCGCGCATTGTTCGCCTGAACTTAGACTATGTTAACCAGCCGGGAGTTGATTCGAATACACTATTCAAAGCAGTGATTGCGTACGTCGATACCGTGGAGGCTTATCTATTGTCGCGCACACAAACCTATGACGAAGATTTTAGTGATGATGCTGATTCGTTCCCACTGATGCAGGCTTTAGATAACGTAAGGTTTGATATAAGCAAGCAGCATAAAGACGTATACGCTCGAGTGCTGCATCAGTACGAGCCAACGATTTTGGATATGTGTCGAGATGACGACGAAGCTCGAGATAATCTGTTAGGTTTATTCACTGAATACCCAATAGAATTATTCGTCGAAATATTTAAGGTCGACCCTGAATCTAAATTTTTGGATGATGAGGCTATTCGTAATATAGCGATGAGTTTTCCTGACACGTTTCGCCAGGTTAAACTCTCAGACAATCAAAGGATGCGACTTTACAGTAGCCTCCTAAATGAAGAAGCATTAGACCAAGAAGATGCCGACGAATTCGAGACCGCCTTGGATCAGTATTGCAAAAATACAGGATATGTTCCGGATAGTGACCAACAAGTTGAGCTAACTCGTATTCTGAAGAGGTTTAGGGAGCGGTAATTCTTGCTATTTCACCCCAGATATGCTAAGATAATTCAGATAATAATTTTGCGAGTGAAATCATCTGGATTTCGCGTGTGCAGCCCCTCACAGCTGTCAGCACTGAACTCTTGTGCGGTTCACTCGTGGTAAAGGATAGATCATGAGTCGAATCGGAAAACTACCAATTCAGATCCCTTCAGGCGTGACAATCACGGTCGCTGATGATGCTATTACTGTTGCTGGCGCAAAAGGCCAGCTGGTAGTGCCTCATCTGTCAGACGTAACCGTTGCTGTCGAAGAAGGTAACATTACCGTCACTCGTAAAGATGACGAACGCATTGCCAAGGCGCAGCACGGCTTGCAACGCGCCCTCCTCAACAACGCTGTTGATGGGGTCACAAAAGGTTTCGAAAAGAAGCTCGAAATTAACGGTGTTGGATTCCGCCTTAGTGGCGGTGGCCAAGAGATTGAAATGTCTCTCGGTTTCTCTCACCCAGTCAAATACAAAGCTCCGGAAGGCATTCAGCTGACTACTAACAAGATGGAAATTACCGTCAGTGGTATCGACAAGCAGTTGGTTGGCCAAGTTGCAGCTGACATCCGTAGCCTCAAGAAACCTGAACCATACAAGGGTAAGGGTATTAAATACGCTGACGAGGTCATCCTCCGTAAGGCTGGAAAGGCAGGTAAGTAATCATGAGTAACCTGACAAACAAACTATTGAACCGCACGCTACGTGCCGCTCGTGTTCGAGCAAAGATTACTGGTACTGCTGAGCGCCCTCGTTTGAGCGTGACTATCAGTAACAAGCACGTCAGTGCTCAGATCATCGACGATGTTGCTGGTAAGACGCTGGCTGCCGCTACCACTGTTGGTACCAAGCAAACCGGCTCATTGGCTGAACAAGCCGCAGTTGTCGGTACAGATATCGCCAAGAAGGCAAAGAAAGCAAAAGTAACGACCGTTGTGTTTGATCGTAACGGCCGACAATACGCCAAGCGACTGGCGGCCTTGGCCGACGCAGCGCGTAAGGAAGGACTGGAGTTCTAATATGGCAGAAGCACAAACTCGCGCTCCTCGTCGCCGCGACAATCAGGCGCCTGGGGAGCCAAAACAATTTGAAGAACTAGTAATTAACATCGACCGTGTTTCACGTGTGGTCAAAGGTGGACGTCGTTTCCGCTTTAAGGCCCTGGTTGTTGTCGGCGACCGTAAAACCAAGGTTGGTGTCGGTGTTGCCAAGGGTGGAGACGTCCAAGTCGCCATCGCCAAAGCAACCGATGTCGCCAAAAAGAACATGATTACCATCCCAATCGTGAACGCAACCATTCCTCACGAAAACGAAGTGAAATACTCAGGTGCACGTGTACTATTGAAGCCAGCAGCCCCTGGTACCGGTATTATCGCCGGTGGTGTCGTCCGTTCGATTATTGGTGTCACTGGTATTCGCAACCTATTGTCGAAGTCTTTGAACTCGACGAACAAGGTAAACATCGCCTACGCCACCGTTGAAGCGCTTCGAAGCCTCGTGCCAAAAGAAGAGTGGATTACGACCGAAAAGCCAGCGAAAAAGGCGGCTAAGGAGGCGAAATAATGAAGTACAACGAATTAAACGTCACCGCCAACAAGAACAAAAAGCGAGTTGGTCGCGGTATCTCAGCTGGACAGGGTAAAACCGCCGGCCGCGGTACCAAAGGTCAGGGCGCACGTACCGGTAAAAAGCTTGGCGCAACCTTTATGGGTGGCCAACGAACACTGGTTCGTGCTGTGCCAAAGGCTCGTGGATTCAAGAGCATCCGCACCCCAGCGCAGGTTGTCTACCTTGATCACTTGAATGCGTTCAAGGGTAAAACCGTCGACAACTTTACGCTGTTTGAAGCTGGCTACATTGCGACACCATTTCACACTGTCAAGGTGATTACCCGCGGTGAACTCAGCGAAAAGGTCAACCTACACGTCGCCAAAGCTAGTGAATCAGCCGTCGCGGCTATTGAAAAAGCTGGTGGAGCGTTCGTAAAGACTCCAGTACCTTTGCCAAAGAGCACGAAAGAAGCTGAAGCAAGCGACAAATAAGAGATCCTACCTCTTCAAAATACCTCCATACTTTGGGGGTATTTTTTGTCATGTATTGCATTTATTTAAAAAATGTGATATAATGAAAATATAACATGAGCGACCCGAATGGCTGCAGGTCTGAAGACCGCGGAAAGCCGAAAAGGTCTGGGTGTTCTCTGATAGAACGCACACTTGAAGAGAACAGGGAAAAATCGACCGACTGTGTTGTGCCAACTTCGCAGCAGGTCTCCTGGTCCGTTCGCGGATCAGATGAGGTAGACGAGTAGATAATCGCGCTATTCTGGCGCGTTGTCAATCAATAAGCCGATAGGGTAGACGGGCTTTTCGACGGTGAGGCAACCGGCCGAAGTGCGAAGTCCTGAACCCTACTACCAATCAACGGTAGACTCGTCCGCGCCTTCGGCGCACCCTCCCACGCCGAGGGAGGCGCTCAGCTTTCGATAACTTCGTGTCGTCGATCTCGCTTCGAGCCCTCCCTCGGTACCCAAAAAATGTTACTGCGATTCGTCGCAGGTAAGGTTCACGGCGCAAGCCGCAGACCTTAAACCCCTCGGCTATGCCGGGGGGTCTTTTCCTTTTTAGGGATAACCGTGTATAATGATACCTAATCGTTTTATTAATCCAAGGGTAGACAGAAACAGACTGATGAACTGGAAAACAATCTTTCGTTCGCTTAAAAACCGTGACATGCAAAAGCGCCTGCTTATTGTATTGGGAATCATTGTCGTATATCGATTCTTGTCGGTTGTGCCGGTTCCATTAGCAGATCCGACTGCGCTGCGTGAAGTTATTAACAGTGTCGTTAGCAGTACTGATTTTGGTGGCTTTATCAACCTGCTCTCTGGTGGAGCGTTAGCGAGCTTCTCAATTGTCCTGGTAGGTCTGACTCCTTTCATTACCGCGTCGATTATTTCTCAACTGCTCACCAAGGCTATTCCACGCCTTGAAGAACTGAACAAAGACGGCGAGAGTGGTCGTCGCAAGATTAATCAGTGGACGCGTATTATCTCTGTACCGCTGGCGGTGATACAATCAATTGTCTTTATTTATATCCTTCGTCAAACAGTCTTGGCGGGGAATACCACCGCCTTGACCGATCCGACCGTTCTCGAATGGATTGTCGCCGTTGGTTCAATGACCGCTGGTTCAATCCTACTGATGTGGCTGGGTGAGCTCGCGACAGAGCAAGGGGTTGGACAGGGTATTAGCCTTTTGATCTTTGCCGGTATTATTAGTCAGTTGCCGCAAATTCTTTCGACCATCGGACAGTCTCTGGTTGACACGTCAACGACTGGCGGTCTGAATGTCTTCGGCTGGTTTGAAATACCGATAAATCCGTTAGCCTTTTGGATAACGTTAGCCATAACGATAGCCTCCTTAGCGTTGCTGTATTTGCTGGTGAAGGTCAACGAAGCCCAGCGGGTCATTACTATCAACTACGCCAAACGTGTCCAAGGGAACAGTAACTATGGTGGTGTGCGCAGTATCCTGCCAATCAAGATGATTGCGGCCGGAGTGATCCCCGTCATCTTCGCTGTTGCGTTCCTATCACTGCCGGCGTTTATTGGGCAAGCCCTTCAGGCAACTGGTAACCCTGATTTTGCAACCGTCGCCTCGAATCTGATTCTGTGGTTCCAGACACCAAATCCTGGTGAGTTTACTGGCGAAACCTGGCAGGCGTTTATCTACCCAGCCGTCTATTTCTTCTTGGTCATCCTGTTTACGTATTTCTACACCGGTATTGTCTTTAACGCGTCTGAGATTTCAGAGAACTTGCAAAAACAAGGTGGCTTCATCGAAGGTGTTCGCCCGGGTGCTCAGACCGAACAATACCTGAGCCGCACCGTCAACCGCCTGATTTTGTTCGGATCGCTCGTGCTCGGCTTCATTGCAGTTACGCCGTTTATCGCAGAGTACCTGTTGTATCAAATCGCTGGTGTCACCGGAACGAACCTATCAATCGGTGGAACTGGGTTGCTGATTGTCGTCTCGGTTGCGCTTGAATCACTTCGTCAGATCAACTCACGCGCGTTGATGGTGACCTATGATGATTACCAATAGCTTCAGCTGTTGGTAATCATACGTGCGCGGCTTGTCCCGGTATGATTACCAGTAGGCGAAGCGTACGGTCATACTCATACTTTATGCAGAGTCTATCGCGTGGCCTAGCTATTCTGTTGAGTCCAACACAACTTTCGAGTGATCTACTGAAATCGTTATTTTGATGGTATAATATTATTTGTTGTTTTCTCTATAGCACCTGCTTAGAGAACGAGACGACATACGACAGGAGAAAGA
>JAUIDL010000053.1 GCA_030428585.1 bacterium
GGTATTGCTTGTACTGAATATAGGCAAAGGAATTAAACAACAGGAAGATCGAAATGATGATGCCATAAACAAAGGCCGGTGGCGTCGCATCCGACGGAGAGCCTGGCGCAAGAACCGCGACGAGAATAATCAACCAAGGCACGATACCGGCAATACACCCAAAGATGAACGGCAGCCACCCGCCCGAACCTGGGCTTTCATACTTTTCTTGTAACCAGCCGAACAGAATCATCGAAGCGTTCACCCCGGCAATCGCCAGCAATGCGCCGTAGTCGCTGATGCCAGTAATCTGCGCAATCAGTAGGATCATCAGCGTTGAGCTGATCGAGTACTCTACCCATCGAAACACATTAATGTTGCGCTTCAGGCCATCACTATAGCGCGGAAAGAAGAACTTCGACGCCACAATAAAGTGAAAGAGTGCAGATAACCCCAAAAACAGCGCAACGGCATACCCAACACGGACATCAAACAGGACGATTGGCTCCGTAAAGAATGACCCTGGAGGACCAGCGAGATACGTTGCGGTCACCGGCAAGGTAAACGCATTAGAGAAATAGAGGACAACGAGCGCGAGCACGGAGTGAAACACACCAGCAATGATATTGAGTCTTCGCAATGATTGCTGAGCGTCTTTTTTGATTCTATTCATAGAATCATCATAGCAGTTTATGGGCCGTTTTAGCTCCCAGATTCGCCATTTTCAGAGGCAAGTGGCTTCACTGGACAGTTGCCGTCACTGACGCCGATCGTCCAATTGTTACAGAGGGTCATTGCATAGTACGCCATATCACCTTCAACAACATACGGTGTACCGTCTTCTCGCTCTTCCATGAGCGACCGGAGGCGCGGGCACTCAAATCCTTTACAATCTTCGTATTGTTCTTTCACGGTGAGTTCTGGGGATTGATTCGTCATACTTTAAATCATCACGCAGGCGTTATTATTGCGCAAGCATAAACAGCAAAAATCAACCCATATTTATTATGTATATGTACCATATTATAGTAAATTTTACATCGGCCTCTGGTCTCTGTTTGGTTCCTAGTGTCGCCCGTCAGAGTATTGACCATATTGACATATAAGCATAAGCTTAGATTTGTGTTTAAAAAAGTTATGAGAGACTGACGTGAACACACACCCACATCGAACCATACTATTTTATTAATACGATCGATGTGTTTATAAGGAGATACATGAAAACTAAATTAATTGTAGGCGCCCTCGGCGTCATTGCAACGCTTGCGCTTGGAAATAGTATCCCAGCGGGAGCAACCAGTAACACAACGGAGACGAAATCTGAGACGACAAGCGAAAATGTCGCTCCAGCTGAGGCTCCCAAAGAAATCATCGTGACTGTCAAAAGTGGCGATACGCTTGAAGCAATCGCGAAGGTACACGACACCACCTACGTTCGGTTGTTTAATGCGAACCCACAAATCGCCAATCCCGATGTGATTGATGTCGGCGACAAAATTGTCATTCCTGCTGAGAAAGAAAAGCTTGAAGACCGTTTCTCGCAGCTTGCTCCCGTAGCAGTCGCTGCGGCAACGACCTACACCACCCAGGAGTACACGAGTGCACCGGTGAACTCGAGTAGTTATTATGTCGGCAACGGCATGTGGTGTACTGACTACGTGCATTCAAAGCGTCCTGACGTCGCCATTTATGGCAACGCTGGATACAACTGGATTAGCTCGGCACAGGCCGAAGGCAAGTCGACTGGATCGACGCCAAAAACAGGTGCCGTTGCCGTCATGGACGGACACGTCGCCTACGTCGAAAGCGTCAATGCCGATGGTAGCTACGTCGTCTCAGAGATGGGATGGAACTACCAAGCTGGAAATTACAACCAGCGGACGGTACAGCCGGGAGCTTTTGGGAGCTTTATCTACTAGATAGTCTGTTTAGCTCGATAGCTTTCTAGCTCAAAATTTAATAGCTCATCTCTGCGAGGTGAGCTATTTTTGTGGATCGTTTCGTTAGCGCTGGAGCACCTGCCCCGTGCCCAATTACGCGCGAAAACAATCCGCTTCATGGTCGTTAATCATGCCGACCGCCTGCATAAAGGCATAGCATATGGTTGGTCCAACGAACTTGAAACCGCGCTTGAGGAGCGCTTTACTCATGTGTTGGCTGATCTCCATCGCCTTTGCCGCGTCTTTATGTTTTAGGGGCGTGTTGTCGACGAAACTCCAGAGGAAATCAGAGAAGCTCGTCCCCTCTTCTTTTATCTTCAGATATGCTTTGGCATTCTCGATGACGGCGTTCACTTTTAATCGATTCCTGATAATACCTGCGTCGGCGAGCAGTTCGTCGCGTTTGGCTTGATCGTAGTGGATAATTTTCGTGGCATCGAAGTTGTCGAAAACTTCGCGGTACCTGTCCCGTTTTTTCAAGACGGTCAACCAGCTCAGGCCTGCCTGCGCCCCTTCGAGATTGAGCATTTCAAAAAGCAGACGGTCGTCATACGTCGGGACGCCCCATTCGTTGTCGTGGTAGGTGGTGAGTAGGGGGTTGGTGAGGGACCAGGGGCAGGGGGTCATGGGGGCTTCTTGTTGTTTAGTGGGGTTATTGATAGCTTTAGTTTAGCAGAATCTGGTGGGCTGAGAGAGTTACCTAGGATTATCTTTTATTGGGTCGCGAAGATAGAGGGAGTTATACCCGCAATCAAGCAAAATCGTAGGTGTTTATTGAACCTCTTATCTACTGATCCTCTAACACTTTTTCGAGAATCTGCTCTGCGGTCATCGTCGCATCGATTATCGGTAGATTTAGTTGTTTAGCTTGTGCCAGTCTTTCGGCGTGTCTTTCACGGTGGAAGTCGAGGACTGCAGGTTTTACGACTCTGACCGTTCCGGGAGTACGATTAATCGCTAGTCGCCTTTCAAGTTCTTCTGGAGGAACGTACATAAAGTAGGCTTTATCGAATTGATCGATGCAATCCATAATATTCCACGCATGCCCCAACACAATCACCGGCTGATTCGTCTTTATAAAATCGGCCAAGCCGTCTTTTGAAATTCTAAAATGATTCTTTTGGAGCCACTCTTTGTCTGGGACTTCTGGGTACTCGACGATTTCACCCGTTTCGTCGCTGGTCCAGTGGCATAAATCCTGTGCTTCAGCATCATAGGCATTCACCCCTAGTTCTGCGAATTTAGCTGCGAGATATGTTTTGCCGGAACGTGATGGTCCGAAGAGTAAAATGTTTTCTTGAAGTTTGGTGGTTGGCATACGCTAAAGTATATCAAAGTTCCGTCTAACCCACTGCCGTCACAACCAGCAAAACCCCCGCAACGGCCGTCGTCACGGCCATAATAACCGTGACAAATTGGTCGCCTTTCTTCAGCGCAATCTTTGCGCCGATATGCGTGCCGATAAACATAGAGACCATCCCGACCAACCCGTAGCTGAGCCAGACAAAGCCACCGATGAACAGCGCGATGAATGTCACCGGCGTCAGCACTGCCGTAATGGCTCTTTTGGTTGCATTTGCCTGCAGCTTGGTTGTTCCAAATAGCAGCGTCAATACAAATAACGCCAGACTGCCGACGCCGGACCCAAACAGCGACTGTAGTGTCAGCACGCCGGTATAGGCGGTGTAGCCTGCGGCCTTACTCTTTTTTGATTTCTCGGCTTTCAGTTTCTTTTTGAGGAATAGTGTCGGCACCATCAGAATCAGGACGATTCCTAGGATCAGTTGGAAGATGTCGCTGTCAATCCGCGTAAATATAAAAGGAGTCGCCAGACCGACGACGAGAGCGATTGGAATCATGACCTTCAGAATGTCTTTACGCAGTTGGCCGCTTTTGGCGAAAACGCTCAGACCGCCCAGCGCCGCACCAAGGCCATTCATTTTGCCAGTCGCAACCGCGACTTGTGGAGGCAAGCCAACGGCAATCATTGTCGGAATCATGATCATTCCCCCACCTCCCCCACCAATACCTGAAAGGATGCCGGCGACGAGGCCGACGACGCCGACGATGATGTAGGGGAGGAATTCCATTATATTAATGGTAGCAGATTTGGGGTGAGGGTGTTATGCGGTAGGTTTCAGGTTAGCTCGCATTAATGAAATTAGGCGAAGTATTAATGCTATTATGAATGCATATGAAAAAGATACCCTTATGGCGCATGATTGTTTTGCAGATTGTGACGCTCGGATTTTATGAGTTTTATTGGCTCGCTGTACAAAAGAAATATGTAGAGAGAACAACCAAGGATACACTGCCTTCGACAAACTGGCTGATTGTTGCTGCAGTACTGATGTTTATATACTTCGTATTCTCCGTATGGCATCTCTTCATACCTGGCGATGATGTAAAGAATGAACTAATAACGCTCTCTCTGATAGTTTTATTTGGATTTGCTTCGATTATCATCCATTTAATCTGGAGTATTTTCTTTTATATAGCCGCCAACAAGATCATCGGCGATCGAGTAAAGCTCGTTTGGTTGATTGTCTATCTGATTACGTTCCGTGTCAGCTCGCTTATCGCACAATTCTACGCAAACAGAAAACCCAATCCAAAGACAAAAGTGCCAAGTACGCGGTTCATCACGATATCTGTCGTATTGTTAGCTTTCGCGTACATCATTATTCCTATCATAGTGACGATTGGCATGGTTTTCTATATCGGACAAGCGGTGTACACAACCAATGCGGCGATTGAAAGTGACGCGCTATACCAAGAGTACGACCGAAAGGCGATCGTGCTAGATAAACAATATGCAGGATGCCTCGAAGCGCTTGATGAAGACTTCCCAGTTGTTGCAATCGATGACACAGAAGCCAAGGCTTACTTGGCGGCATACGATGCATGTGAAGACATTCGACTTGAGCAAAATAAAGCGGTTGATGACCGAGATGCTCGATATGATGAGCTGTTTGAGAGTAGTTGGGAAATTTAGCGGTTGGCTTCTTCAGCTTCGATCGGCTTAATCGGGCAGTTTCCGTCACTCAAACCTAGAGACCAGTTATTGCAGAGAGTAATTGCTGTATATGC
>JAUIDL010000054.1 GCA_030428585.1 bacterium
TCTCCCCAATGGTGGTGTCGCGACGCTTCAGGTCATCTGGAACGACACGATTTTCACCCAGAGCACGGTCACCGTGGTCTGCGAGCTGGAGTACGTGGAACCCAACCCCAGCGGCTGGTTCACGTTCGACGACGAAACAGACCTGATCAGTGTCATCGGCGACAATTCCGTGAACAACGGATTCTACACCGACGATGTGGCACTGAACATGGTGCTGGTCGGCACACCCGATGTCGTTCTGCAGCCAGCAGTCACCATCCCCGGTGACGACATCGGCAGTGGTCTCGTTCCGTTCAACCCGTGTGCGCACGGTGAAAACGGCGACCTGCTGACGTTGGAGCTGCGCTACGGCAACATCGTACTGGATTCGGAAGTCATCACGGTCACCGACTGTGAGCCCGAGGATGTCTACGGACCCCCCGAGCCCGCGGCAAACCTGACCATCGATGAGTCCGACGGCGCGATCACGCTGGATGCCAGCAACCCTGTGCCCGACGGCGCGACCTTCACGGACGCGGTGACCCTGGTCATCGACGTGGACGGTCAGCCGGCTGGAACGGTGACGCTGAAGTCCGGCGAAACGCTGTCGGATTACCCGATCACTGGTTTCGACCTGTGTGATGGTGTCGAGCACACGGTCACCGTGTCCGTGCTCGATGGCGACCTGTTGGACTCCCAGACCGTCACCACGACCTGTGGTGACGACGGCACCGGCAACGGTGGCGGCAATGGGAATGGGAACGGCGACGGGAACAGTGATGGCGACGGCGAGTGCCCCGATGGGCGCACGCCAAACGCTGACCGACCCGGTAAGCCCGGTGCGACGTTCACCCCGAACGGCTGCAAGCCGAACGGATTCGACGTGAACAAGCCGACCAAGGGTTCTGGTACGCCCGCCAGTTACACCAGCGGACAGCTGGCTGAGACCGGTGGCGAAAACATCTGGGGTGTCAGCATCGCTGGCATCCTCACGGTGGTTCTGGGGATCGGCATGATCCGCCGCGCCCGCCGCGCCTAGTCTTCACGATAGGCACCTGGCCCCTTCCTGACTTCGGTCAGGGAGGGGCCATTTAAATTGGCAACAGAACGACTGGTATCTGTTATTATGGAAAGAACATGACTGAAGTGACAGCCATCGCGACCGTGCCGTCGCCACAACAGACCAAAGAAGCAATTGATCAGTTTATTCTGCCGCTCCTCGAAGAGCGCCAAACTCAAGCCGAAGCAATGCATCCTACTTTCCAAACGCTCTGTCAAGACATTGCCCGTCTCTACTCATCAGGAGGGAAGCGCTTTCGACCATACATGACACTGCTGACATATAGCGCTTACTCGAATGATGACACGAACAATGTTATGGCAGCGGCGGCGGCCCAAGAACTCCTCCATCTGGCAGTACTAATACATGATGACATTATCGACCGTGACGATATTCGTTACGGTGTCCAGAACATTAGTGGTCGCTACAAGGAACACTACCGTAAACCTCTGCCGGAAGACGCCGAGAACACCCATTTCGCCGAAGGAGCCGCGATATTAGCGGGCGATTTATTACTCTCTGAAGCGTATCACCTCTTGCAGCAAGCGGCCGTTGCACCCGATTGTATCGGCGAAGCAATGACCATCCTGCACCGCGCCCTGTTTGCGGTCATTGGGGGAGAGTTGCTCGATACCGAAGCATCGTTTCGCGGTGAAACCGCGGCGCATCCACTGCTGATTGCCGAACAAAAGACCGCCAGCTATTCGTTCGTCTTGCCGCTACAAATCGGCGCCTGTCTAGCCGGAGCCTCAGCTGAACAAAGAGAGGTTTTGGATCAGCTCGCACAAACACTTGGCATTGGCTTCCAAATCCGTGATGACATCATGGGTGTCTTCGGTGATAGCGCGGTGACCGGTAAAAGCACTGACGGAGATTTACAAGAGGGCAAACGCACACTTTTGATAGAAGAGTTCTATCGCTTGGCAACCGCAGAACAGGCAGATGAGTTTAACGCTATCTTTGGCCAACATACCGCCACCGCCGAACAACTCGTCCGCGCACGACAGTTAATTGAAGCATCAGGCGCTAAAGTATCGATTGAATCAATGATTACCGAATATCAGGAGAAGGCGACTGACATTGTCGCCCAGCTGCAGATTGACGACCATCACCGAGCAGCCTTTACGCAGCTCGTTGCTATTTGTTTACAACGCGAGAAATAAGCTATGAATGACTACACCGCCGCCAGCCAAGCCGCCAGCGCCGCCATTACGAAACACTATTCAACGTCGTTTGGTCTCAGCATTCTCTTGTTCCCGAAATTATTACGACCGCATATTTACGCGTTATACGGACTAGTCCGAGTGGCTGATGAAATTGTCGACACATACCGCGGCGACGACGCTAAAGAACGACTGCGCCAACTCGAAGACGAGGTGGGTCGCGGACTCGAGACTGGCTACAGTGTCTCGCCGATCGTCCATGCGTTTATTATCACCGCACGAGCTTACGGAATTGATGGCAAACTCATCAAGCCATTTTTCAAAAGCATGCGTATGGATCTATCACCACAAGTCTACGACCAGGAGAGCTACCAAAGCTACATTTACGGCTCGGCTGAAGTCGTCGGTCTGATGAGCTTGAAGATATATGGCTCCGACACCACTGAAGATCTCGCCGGCGCTGCTCAGCGTCTGGGTGCGGCGTACCAGAAAGTCAATTTTTTACGTGACATTGCTGCGGACAATGCGATTGATCGTTGGTACTTTCCAAACTGCACCTATGATTCGTTTAGTGAAAAAGATAAATCCGCGATTCTAAAGGACATTACGGCCGATTTTGACGCCGCCGCGCCCGCCATCGACCGACTCCCAAAACGCGCCCAAAAAGCGGTCCGACTGAGTTATTTGTACTATCAAAAGTTACTGAAAAAAATCTCTCGAACCCCTGCCGAACGACTGAAAACACGACGAATTCGGGTCGCAGACCCGACAAAATTCGCACTACTTGTCTGGGTCACCTTAGGCGGCCGCTAAGATGGCTCGACGCGTTGCCATCATTGGATCTGGTATTGGGGGGTTAGCCCTCGCAAACCTACTGGCAAAGCATGGCGACCACGTCACGGTGTATGAAAAAAATGAGCAATTGGGTGGGCGCGCTGGCAAAAAACACGAAAACGGTTTTACCTTTGACACTGGGCCATCGTGGTATCTGATGCCAGAGGTATTCGAACGCTATTTTGCACAGTTTGGACGATCGGCCAGCACCGACCTTGACCTGATTCGGCTCGAACCTGGTTACAAAGTCTTTTTTGATACCCATACGCCGATCACTATTCAAGGCAACCTCGGCAAGGATAGTAACACCTTCGAGTCATTTGAACCTGGAGCGGGCAAGGCACTTCGACACTACGTCAACGAGGGACAAGAAGTCTACCGCCTTGCATTGGAGCATTTTCTCTACACGGATTTTCATGACCTCAAAGCATTACTCAAACCAACGATTATCAAACGACTGCCAACACTTGGTCGGTTGTTAATGCAGCCGCTGCATCATCGCGTCAAAGCCGTCGTTGCATCCAAGCCGCTGCAGCAAATCCTAGAATATCCGATGGTATTCCTTGGTACCTCACCGTTCGAAGCGCCGGCGATGTACAGTTTGATGAGCGCACTCGATTTTGACGAAGGTGTCTATTATCCAAAACGAGGTATGTATTCGATTATCGAATTACTGGTTGATACCGGCACATCTCTTGGTGTGACTTATCACCTAGACACCGCCGTGACCCATATTCACACCCAGGCCGGTGTCGCAACCGCCGTGGAACTCGCCGATGGCACAACCAGCGATTACGACATCATCATCAGCAACGGCGACCTGCACCACACTGAAACGCAACTACTGGACAAGTCAGCACAGACGTATCCCGAGCATACATGGCAAAAACGTCGCTCGGGCATTTCAGGTCTGTTACTCTACCTTGGAGTGAAAGGCGAATTACCGCAACTCGAGCATCACAATCTCTACTTTGTCGATCAATGGAAAGAGAACTTTCAGGCGATCTACGAATCAAAAGAAATCCCGGAACACGCATCACTGTATGTTAGTCGAACCACCGCCACCGATCCATCAACGGCGCCAGCCGGACACGAGAATCTGTTTATGCTGGTTCCCTTGCCGACAGGGGTATCGGTCGACTCGGCAAAAGCCGGCGAGCTGGCGGCGCACTACCTACAGCAATTTGCCCGCGTCATCAATCAACCCGACCTACCAGACCGGATCGTCAGCCGGTCAATCATGACGCCTGACGATTTCGGCGACCGCTTTTACGCCTGGGAAAACACGGCTCTCGGTATGTCACACGTTCTGGGACAGAGTGCACTGTGGCGAATTCCGCCTCAAAGTAAAAAACTTTCCAATTTGTATTACGTCGGGGCTAGTACGATGCCTGGTATAGGGCTGCCAATGTGCCTGATTAGTGCCGAGGTCGTTTATAATCGAATTATGGAGCACCGTTCATGAGCGCCGCGTATCTGATTGGGTTAATTGTTGCCTTGCTATGTCTTGGCTTGATTGATTATCGATACAAGCTGGCCTTGTTTGCGCAGACAAAGCGAACGCTACTGACACTCGCGGTTGCGGTTGGCATGTTTGTCGTCTGGGACGTTTTTGGGATTTGGCTGGGCGTCTTTTATCACGGCGGTTCGGATTACGCCTTACCGTTTTTACTCGCACCAGACTTTCCCTACGAAGAACTCTTCTTTTTAACTTTATTATGTTATGTCAGTTTGCTGGTGTATCGCTGGATTGAACGACGAAAAATGAAAGCAGAGGAGCGCTAATATGTGGACCTATCTGC
>JAUIDL010000055.1 GCA_030428585.1 bacterium
GCCCCCTCGACGGGGAGTAGGGGAGATGTGGTGCGAAAGCATCGCCCTGATTACCTCATTGCCCTCTACACCGCAATTTTGATGCTGTTGGGGCTGGTGATTATTTATGCAATCGGGCCACAACGCGCCAATGTCTTGAACAATGCGCTGGGCAGTAACTATTCTGAGAATTACTTTGTCATTAAACAGGTGATTAGTATTTTATTGGCGGCGGGTGCGTTTATCTCGCTGTATCTGCTGTCGTACAAGCTGATTGTGAAGTGGGCGACACCACGGCTGGTCGCCGGGTTTGTCGCCTGTTTGGTGCTGGCACTGGCGAGCGTCATAGGGCTCGGCTTTGCCGATGAAATCAATGGGGCGACTCGCTGGTTCAACCTCGGTATCCTCGGAAGCTTTCAGCCATCTGAGCTACTGAAGTTCGGCTTTCTGGTGTATTTAGCGGTGTTCTTGGGTGCGCGGGCGAAAGCGGGCGAGATTAATGATTTCAAGAAAACGTTGCTACCAGTGGCAATCGTGACCGGTATCGCATTCTTGTTCGTGATTGTGATACAAAAAGACCTTGGGACGGGGGTGTCTTTGGCGGCAATTCTTGCAATGTCGTTGTTCGTGGCGGGAATTAACAAGAAGGTGATGCTGATAGCCTTTGGTGGGCTAATTGTGCTTGGTTTGTTGTTTGTCGTCATGGCGCCACACCGGATGGCCCGTGTTTTTACCTTTTTGCAGGGAGACGAGACCTCGATTGATGATCCAGGCGCGTATCACATTCAACACGCTAAGATTGCAATCGGCTCGGGTGGTTTTTGGGGCGTGGGGATTGGCAATAGTGTACAGGCGACCGGCTATGTGCCGGAGGCAATTAATGACTCCGTCTTTGCAATTCTAGGTGAAACCTTTGGCTTTATTGGTCTGGTGTCGTTGATTACCTTGTTTGTGGCGCTGTTGATGCGCTTACTGCGTCTGATGGATCATTTGGTCGAGATGCACTTGAAACTACTAGTTGCTGGTGTCTTTGGGTGGTTTGGTGCTCATGTTATTCTGAATATAGCCGCGATGATTGGTATTTTTCCGCTAACCGGGATTACCTTGCCGCTGCTGAGCTTTGGCGGTACCAGTATGCTCTTTATGGCAGCTGCACTGGGGCTGATGTTACAACTTTCTCGCTATACTATTCACACGTCACGCTTAAAGGAGGCGAATAATAATGAAGATTCTGGCAGTCGGGGGCGGGTCGGGCGGACACGTCACACCAGTCGTCGCAGTACTTAAAGCGCTGCGGGACGAACATCCACGAGCCGAACTGCGTTTTTGGTGCGACCGGAAATTTGCGCCGCAAGCTCGCTCGATTGTATCGGCGTACGATGCGTCGATTCCTTTACAGACGATTGTGGCTGGTAAGCTTCGTCGCTACCACCATTTGACGATTTGGCAACAACTAACGTGGCCGTCGCTGGTATTTTCTAATCTTCGTGATTTCTTTTTTGTCGGCGTTGGCTTAGTACAAAGTTTTTTCAAGCTATTATTTTGGCGACCCGATGTCGTCTTTACCAAAGGGGGCTATGTTTGTTTACCAGTCGGTATCGCGGCACGCGTTCTGCGGATTCCACTGGTGATTCACGATTCAGATGCTCATCCCGGCCTCACAAACCGCATTTTATCAAAGTGGGCAAACGCTATCGCCACCGGCGCACCACTGGAATATTACCCGTATAATCCACAAAAAACCACATATGTAGGGATTCCAATTGACGAGAAATTCCGTCCCTTTACGACCGAAGAGCAACAAGCGGCCAAAGCAGAGTGGGGAGTTGTTGTCGACCAGCCACTGATTGTTGTCACTGGTGGTGGCCTAGGCGCTGCTCGCATTAACTTGACGGTGGCAAAAACATTGAAACAATTACAAAAACTGGGTTCGGTCGTGTTGGTAGCCGGAGCGGGGCAGTACGACGAGTTACGAGCCGAACTACCCCAAGATAGCGACACCTTTCAGCTCTACCCATTTGTCACGAATATGCACAGTTTATTAGGAGCGGCTGATGTTGTGGTGACGCGAGCGGGCGCGACGACGATCCTCGAACTGGCGGCGCTGGCGAAACCGACGATTTTAGTGCCGAACGCCAAACTCACCGGTGGACACCAATTGAAGAATGCTGCCGTCTATCACGATGCAGGCGCAGCACTGCTGGTTGATGAGGACCTGATGGAAGAAACGCCTAAGCTGTTGGTCGATGCCGTTGACGAGGTATTGGAAGATGCTGCGAAAAGCCGAGCGATGGCTGAGCGCTTCCACGCGTTTGCCAAACCGAACGCCGCCAAAGATATGGCTCGACTGATCCTGAAAGCCTCGCGTCGTACGGTATAATAAGCGTAATCATGTTTGGCCGCGACAAATCGTCTGATACTGATACACCACGCCGTCGAACGGCGTCTGCTGAGGATACCTCACCACCGCAGACACTGGGGACGCAGTATCGTCGGGGGCAAACCCTCAGTCAGCTTCGTCGTGACAGTTCCGAGGGTGCGGCCGTTTCTCACCGCCACCGCTTGCATCATTTAACTGGCCGCCGTCGAAAAGCTGGCGGATTGTTGCTGCTTGTATTGGCTATCATCGGATTGTTGGTATTCTTGATTTTCCAATTGACCGCGACAGTGTCGGTCGTTGGCTCGTCGTCGGATATTTCCAAACAGCCAGATGTGGCCGCCTATACGCAGCGGATTAACGATTACTATTCGATCCATCCGTTCGAGCGGCTACGGTTCGCACTTGACCAAGACAACCTGTCGCGCTTTATGGCCGCTGGCTACCCGGAGGTTGCTCGGGTCGAGCTGACCAACGTCGAGAATATCATCGACTCGCAGTTCACGATGACCTTTCGTGAACCCCTGGTTGGCTGGCAGATTAATAATCGCCAGTACTACGTTGATGACCAAGGGGTTGTCTTTGAGAATAACTACTTTACTACCCCCGTTGTTCAGATGATAGACGAGAGTGGCATCTCGCCAGAAGAGGGGAGTGCTGTCGCCAGCACCCGTCTGCTGAGCTTTGTCGGAACGGTTGTCGCGAGGGCAGGGGAGCAGGGGCTGACGGTCGAGTCTGTTTCGCTACCGGCTGGCCTGACTCGCCAAGTCGACGTGCGGGTAAAAGGGCACAAGCCGTACATTCGTATGACCATCGATAGGGAAGCGCAGGGGCAAGTGACCGACATGGTAACCGCGCTGGCATTTATGAAAGACGAAAAGCTGAAGCCACGGTACATAGATGTACGAGTCGAAGGCCGCGCCGCATATCGATAACGCGTGAGGTTTTAGAAAGAGTCTCCACTACTTGCCCCACTGCTTCTCTGCTATGTTCTAATTTTGTTCTATATTTTGTTATGATGCAAAAAACTATATAAAAATATATAAACGTGCAAAAGTCAAAATAGCAGAGTAGAGGGGGAAGTGGGGAGTAGTGAAACATTTTTTTGAAAAAGCAAATATTGCCGCAGGCTGTGTGGAAAACTCGGTAGATCATCATTTCGAACGTTGTGAATTGTGACAACATGGCAATACTGAGAAGACCATGATGGATGGGCTTTGAAGAGTATGAATAACAGTTGTTGCGCACGTGCACAGTGCAGTATCAGCACTCGTATGGTGATTATGCTAGATAGTCCCCTGTAATAGAGGTATCCAGCATTCATCTTTGTTTACTATAATCTATGTCGTAAAAGATATATTGTGCGACGTTAAGTCTATAGCTAAGCTATGATACTCTATTCATTGATTCTTGATTTTGTTTCGCCCTGTCCGTGTTTGATTTTAAATTTTAAATGCCCTGCCTATGTTCTGTGCGTTAAAACCTGCTCTGGCTGGGTTTTGTTGGTCTTTATGTGGCGTATGCTTGTTCGTTTTGTTCTATCACGAGTGTTCTATTTATGTTCTATAAACTTTTTGGCACAAATTAGAACACTGCCCGACATGCGAGCAGTGCGGTTCCCTATTTGTGTTCTAGTGTTTAATAACCAACTTCGTCGGATCATCATCGTCAATCCGAGCTCCAGCCGAGCGGGCGCGTGGCGAACGAGCTGGCGTTGATTCAGCTGGTTTCGATTCTGGTTTGGATTCAACTGGCTTCTCGGCTGCCTCAGGCTTCTTCTCGGCCGTAGGGGCAGGGCGGGTCGTCTCTGTCTTCTTCTCTGCTGTGTCTGGGCTACTCTGCTCTGCAGGCGTGTCAGTATCGGTTTTCTTTTTACGGGTTCGCTTGCGTTTGCGCTTTGGTTTAGCGTCGTCTTCGGCGGCGGCATCGGCGGCGATGACAGTAGGAGTATTGCGGGCAGGCTTGGCTGGTTCAGTCTTCCTCTGCTCTGTTGGCTCAGAGGTAGTAGCCCCGACGGCCTTGGCGCCGGCATCGACTGGCCACTGCTTTGCCTGGGCGGCTGACTGAGGTTGGCGTTGCTTAGGCTGCAGATTCTCTGGTGGTTTCAGCAGGTCGTTGATCGATTGCTCGACATCAGTTCGGTTGCGACTGTAGTAACGACGGGTGTGCTCGATAATCCGACCGGTGTTATCCATCTGTTCGGTCGGCAGCGTCAGGGTGGTGGCGCTAAAGGCGGGCGCTTTCTCTCCGTTAATGACCATATTGATAATAAAGTGACGGTTGTGCATTTGTAGCAGGTCTTGGGCTTCGAATTGTGGTTCGAATTGCTTCGATAACAGCGGTGCGTCATCGGCTGAGACACGGAAT
>JAUIDL010000001.1 GCA_030428585.1 bacterium
CGTCTTTACCTTTGTTCCATTTGTGAACTTCGGTCTTAGTGTCGTCGCAGTTATCTTTGGTATCTTGGCGCTGAAAAAACGCGTCGGCAAAGGTATGGCTATCGCCGGTGTCGTCACTGGTGGTATTGGCCTATTGAGCACAGTCGTCCAGGGTATTTTCTGGCTGATAGTTATTGCTGCAGCTGCGGCACAGTCATAATCGAACAAAACAACGTCAAAGCCCGGCCAGAACAGCCGGGTTTTTCAATTTCGTGGCGATGGCAGTATGGAAACGTTGAAGCGAACCAAACTAGCACCATGTCAAGCACCAATCGAGAGATAGTCGACAAGACTGTGCCTCTACAATGCAACACACCGCACAGCCAGTCCAGCCGACTTAACGTCGCCCCAGGCGGTGTTAATTGTGGTAGATAAAGTGCGCAGAAGCCACGCCATGTCACCATAGGTCGGGTCTGGTGTCGAAGCCCAAAAGTATCCACGACTAGTTTGGAAGTTAAACCCGTTATACCAGCTTCCTGACCTCTGCGCGAGCCAGCCAGTTCGCAATCCGGCATCCGTGTCAGTCGCACCTCCATTTACCGCATTATTCAACGACGTAAATTCGCTCGCTGTTGGTAGTCGCCATCCCGTAGGACAGATAGTGACATCGGGGTTAGGCGCGGGAGTAGTCGCATTCAGACAAGCAGCAGTAGCTTGGCCGCCCATCGCACCACACCAGTTGTAGAGATAGCCGTATTGGCCAGTACCGTCGGTCGAGGTGCTGGGGTCGGTTGGTTCGGTGGTGAAGTTGGTGGTGCTCGGTACCACGTAGTAGCTGGGGACGGTATAGGTGGTTGAACCGCCGGTGCCGTTGGTCAGCGATGTGGTGTCACCGTAGGTGTTGGTGCCACTGCCGGCGTAAGCGAGGTTGGTCAGCATCCAGCACTGGCCATCGGTCAGCTTTTGAATCCAGTAGCTGTGGTTGTCGCGGGCATCTACTACCCGTGTACGATCAGTGGGACAATTGGCGCTAGACACGGTTTGAATGTCGTCGCCGGTGGCACCACAAGCACCATCGGCAAAGGAGCCAGTGACAGATGAGACGTAGATGCTGTCGACACCGGCAGTACTGGAGGTACCGGTCAGGCAGTAGTCTTTGCCGTTGGAGCTATAGCTAAAGCTATTGCCCTCACTGGCGGTGATGTCAGTTGGCAGGGTTGGGGTGGGATAGCTATTGCCTTCGGCGTTGGCGACCCCGAGCTTCGTAGAGGCATTGCGAACATCCGATTTGAGTGAGGCTTCGGCGGCCTGGCGCGTGATCCCGTTGTAGGCGACGACGGTGATGGCGGCGAGAATCGCGATCACGACGATGACGATGAGGAGTTCGACGATGGTGAAGGCAGGGTGAGTTCGACGATGCGCGAGATGAAGCATAAGTGGTTTTAGTGTACGCTTACTTGAGAGGTTTGACAAGGTATACGAGGACTACCTACAGACATGACGCCAACCAGACCAAACCAAAACCCCCGGCAATGGGGGCTTCAACAACGTACGCAACGTGGCGGAGAGAGAGGGATTCGAACCCTCGATACCTTGCGGTATACCGCTTTTCGAGAGCGGCCAGTTCAACCACTCCTGCACCTCTCCTGACTAGGGTATTATACCATTCATCACAAAAATAAGTCGCCTCCAGCGGGCGACTTATCCCAGATATACTAAGGTGCTTATTGCCCAGCGTCAGTGGTCGGCGCAGGGGTTTCTACGTTCACATCGGTTGATGAGTTATTACCACCGGTGAGGTACGGCAAGCCGTAAATCAGTAGTAAAATCACGACAACCAGTCCCACGACCACCGCAATGATCGTCCCCGGACCAGACGAAGTTCGTTCGCGTTCAACGACGACCTCTTTCTCTTTCTGTGGTTCCTCAGCCATAAGATAACTCCTTTACTTAGGTTCCGGCGTCATTATAAACGAACGATTCTGAAGATAGGCTGATATTTTAAATAACGTCCGCTTGTCGCATAGCGTCAAGTAACAAGCGGATAGCGAGGGAGCGATGGCTCACCGCATCTTTTTCTTCACCTGACATTTCTGAAAATGTCTGCGTATGCCCATCTGGGATAAAAGTAACGTCGAACCCAAAGTCACTGCCTGGGCGCGGCGCAACAACCGTTCCATCAATATCACCTCTAACGACCAGTAGTGTGTCGCCGTCATAATATGCCGCAGTGCACGACACGACCGCTTCAGCGCCGTCTTTTTCGCCTGCTAGTTTGTACAATGCGTCCTGGCCAAGTTTCTTCATGTAAAACTTGATAAACGGACCAGGTAAACCTTTGAACTGCGCTAGGCCTGCTGAAACATCTTCAACAATTACCGGCTGTTTTAGCACCTCGTAGGCGCGTTTGACTTTGTCGGTGACGATTTCTTCTGGATCGTCGCTCTGAATCTCCATCAAATCAACATCATGCGACGCCAGTTCAACGCCTTCGGGCATCATGCGTTGCCATTCCCGTAATTTATGTGCGTTTCCCGTTACGAATAAGATTTTTGTCATGAATCAAGTATAGCAATAAAACAGAAGGCCCACGTCAGCGACGTGGAGCAATCTGTTGCTCGACACGTGTGACGTGGGCAGGGTGGATCAGTCGTCGTCGGGGGCGCGACGAACCGTGAAGGTGAGAATGCGGACAGTGTAGTCCTCGTAGTAGTCGACTTCGATATCCTCGAGGACACTGTTTCGCAAATGCTTCTCGACTCCTGCGGCTATTTCTTCCGCTTTGATTGCTGGATAGTCGTCGAGTTTTCGACGCTGTATCCAGCCAATCGAAACAATTATCGACCGTCCGAGCCCGATGTGGCGAGTGTGCGAATCGATCTTGTTGGCATAACTCTCAAAGGCTGCAAGCTTACCTTTGGCCATAATTCCTCCTAGATGTAAATCGGATCACCGTGAGGATTTGGTGCGGGTTCACACTTTGGGCAAAAGGGTACGATTTCGATTTGAACCTCGCCACCACCAGCTGCCGTCATTCCTTTATACCAGATTGGGTGAGTTACCCTCTTGCCCAAAATGGTCATACCGCATGTTCGATGGATAAACTCCTCTCCATTCTGATCGGATTCGTCAAGAATCGGATAAGCAGACTTGCTCTCAGCCATTCTTCTTTACCTCTCGTGAATACAATGTGCAACCGCTACGTTTGAGGGTATAGCTTCATTATTAACGCAGACTACTGTCACAAGGGCAAGCATAAGCAGGGGTTTGTTGATAATTCAAAATAAAATGTTATAATAACATACATCACACGCTTTACGCTTCCGCCCAACAACCGAAAGGAGGGGAGCTGTGACGAAACGTATCGGTATCGATGTCGGTGGCGTCATCACCGACCGTGTCAACAACGACGGCACTGACACCAATTTTCGTGGAGACAACTTCATGAAAACGTCGGCGGTCAAAGGCGCGTTCGTTTTGATCAAGGACTTGATCGAGCGATACGGCGCCCAAAACGTCTTCATCGTGTCCAAGTGTGGACTCGTCATCGAAGACAAGACACGAAGGTGGCTCGATGGCCACAACTTCTACCAGTTCACTGGTTTCAATCCGGACAACCTCTACTTCTGTCGAGAGCGCGCTGACAAAGCGCCGATCGTACAGAGGCTCGGTATCACCGATTTCATCGATGACCGCGAAGAGGTACTCGGTTACATGAAGGGCATCGTCAAACGACGCTATCTCTTCGGACCACAGACCGTCGCTCCAGAGGACCCCGAGCTGATCATCGTCGCCACCATGCAAGAGGTGCGAGAGCACCTGCTGTAGGCGACACACCCCGTTCACCCCAAGATCCAGGCAATGCCCGTCGATCGAAAGGTTGGACGGGTATTGTTTTTGAAACCAAAAAGCCCCGCGAACCACCGCAGAGCTAAATGCTCAATGCGGGGTGCGGAGCGGGTTGGTCGCTATGGTATTGGCAAAAGCATCGATTATTTTGGAATACGCCGCTTTATTCAAATGGACGCCGTCATCCTCATGGTGCGCTTCTGCAAGCGAGGAAACTACTTCATTCCCGTCAACCACAGTAACATTAAACGATGCGCACACTGGCTGCAATGCCGACCTATATTCATGAAGAGAAGCATTAAACTGTTGTGTCTGATGTGTGTCAACAAGATTAACATCAGGGGAGGTAAACAAAATCTTTTGTGAATGGGGAAACGCAGCAAAGATTATCTCCATATTATGAAGGAAGTACTTTAGTGGAATGAGTGGCTTCCATGGCGCAACATCATTGCCACCATAAGAGAAGATGACGACATCGGGCTGAAGCTTAGCTATTAGTTCGGCGCGCTTTGCGCCATCCTCAGACGTAAAACCGCCCGCAGAACAGTTGTATACGACCGTGTCTTGCATTAGGTGCTCAAGAGCCTCAGAGTAATCTTTACCAAATCTCCCAAGGTGGCTGTCACCGAATAATACAATACTCGTCATGATTTATTCCCTATTGTTTCCTGGTCGTCATAAGACTGCCTAAGCAGTCGCAGTGCCGTCGCCACCAACTCTTCTTTCGATTCAACAATCGGCACATCTGGTGCGTCCTGCGAAAATCGCCGTCGGATGTAGCGGGCATTGCCAAAGTTGTCCTCAACCCCAATCACCAGTTTGGCACCGTCTCGCTGGTGGCGCATTTTCCATTCGGCCAATTCAAAGCGAGTGGTTTGCGCATACGATCGGCCAGGGGTTTCGACGGTCTGCGCAGCCAGCCAGAACCCAATTACACCGGATTCTCCAGCCTTTCGCAAAAAATGTGTCTCCCAGTCGACTTGGCGCTCGTAGATAAATTCGCCTTCCGCATACTCTTTGCGAGGGGAGGTGACAATAATGCTCGGATCAGCATCATGAATCAACGCCGCCACCTCAGACTGCCAATCAGGCGCTCCTTGAATCGGCCCTGCCAAAAAAATCGTCGGCTCGGTGACCTCTATAATTTCTGGTGGTTGAAGCAGACGGCGCTCGGTCATAGTTTTACTATAGCAAAAAGCCCCGTGTCACCACAGAGCAATCTGCTCAACATGGAGACCGGGGCTATAGGAGGCCGCAGGAATCACTCGACGAAACGAATGATGAATTCAGCGCCGCCCTTCATAATCAGCTCCGCATCAGGCAGACCTGCAGTCAGCGGGTGGGTATTGAGCCGCTCGACCAGCGCGGGCAGGCGGGGGAACCACACCTTCTGAAGAAGTGCCTGGGCTTCGTGAGTCATCGGAGGAAAGCGAAGGGCATCCCTCTGATAGATGATGAACTGGCTCGTCGACGCGATCTCGCCAGGCTCCAAACCATCGATCAAGGAGTAGTTCCGCCAGTGCTGGCGCGTTGCCAGCCACCCCTTGAACGACGACAGGTCGACGCCAGGGCGTTCCATTTTACCGGTCGAACGCTCACGCTGCATTTTTTGGAAAAAGCCGACATACGTCACGACATTGTCCAAAAGGATTCCCAGCGCAGTAACCTCCAGGGCCTCCTGGTGCATCCCATCGAGTGCCTTTTTCTGTTGTGAATACGACTGTCCAACCATACAAATCACTTCCCATCCTGTGTCGGGTTGATTGGGCTAGATTTAATCATTACTGATGTGGTCAACAGATGCAAGCGTGAGCGTGACGGAAAACAACAGGATATCGCAGCAAGCTGCTCCTCCGTTCATTCGCTCAGAAAAGTAAACTTTTCATTCGCTTCATTCACTACACCGCACCTATTTTTGCTTCGCAAAAACGGTTCTCAACTCAAACGGAATTTACCATAGAAAAAAGACGAGATACTACTCGTCCTTTTTCTATGGTACGGCGTAGTAGAGGAAGCCAGAACAGTATTAATCAGTTTTTAGCACCGAGCGCAAATGACTCATATTTTCAACTATGTATGTCGCACCCTCATTCTCAAGCTCATCAACTGATCCGTATCCCCATAAAACGCCGATGGAATCGATACCATGAACGTTTGCTGCCTCAACATCATGCCGCCGGTCACCAATCATAACGACAGACGACGTATCTTCGATGCCTAAATCACGTAGAGCCTTATTGAGAATTGCCTCTTTATCGACAACAACTCCCGGCTGCTGTGCGCTAACTGTTTTAAAGTAGGGCAGCAGTTCCGTCCTTTTCAATGTTTCGATAGCAATATGTTCTATCTTTGAGGTTACGACAGCCAGTATTTTTCCTGCTTGATGCAGCTCTGCAAGTAGTTCAGCCGTGCCGAGATATGGCTCATACAATTGGACACCATCTTTTTGCATTTTCTCGCGGAAATGTATGACCGCCTCATCCGCCCTCGCTTCATCAAAGCCGTAGTAGTCTCTGAAGGCGTGTTCGAGAGGTGGGCCGATTAACCGTCGCAAGTTATCATCATTCGTTTCGTGAATCCCTTGTTTTTCAAGCGCGTAACGAGCACTCTCAATCATTGATTTACCAGGATCACACAGAGTGCCATCCACGTCGAATAGAATAGTGTCATAAGCCATGTGGTTATCATAACAAAAACTACCTCAAAAAAGAGGTAGTTATATCTTCATAATTACTTGGTACACCCGACAGGATTCGAACCTATGGCCTTCGGCTCCGCAAGCCGACGCTCTATCCAGCTGAGCTACGGGTGCACGCGATAGTATTCGTCGAAAATCAACGGATACTATCTTTGTAACTAGAAGGTGCTTTCGCGTGAAAGTTCGCGCGAACAGAGGCTATTGTAGCACAACAGAGAAGAAGATACCAATATCAGAGGTGTTATAGTCGCAGTTTGCGCACGACCAAGTCAATCATGTCGAGCTTCAATTCTTGCATCGGCAACCGTTGGCCTAGAATATCCACAATCTGCTCACCAGCGTTATCCGGAAAATACACCGATACCCCTGGCGAAAACCGTTTGCGCGGAATCAGCATAATCGAGTAGTGCTCACCATCACGAATCAACCCAAAGGCTTTGAATTCATCGAAATGATACAACTTTTCACCGATGTACAAGCCCTGTTTTTGACTCAACGTATACGTGTTATCTCGAGGCGGACGACGGATATACACCACCAGCGCCACCGCCATCACCACGATTAAGACCGAGAAGCTCCAAATCTTTAACAGGAACACGTCGAGGGCAATAAACAACACGACGACGGCCCAAAATATGACATACCACCACTTACTTTTGTCGGGGTGAATATACTCTTGAGCCGTCCATGTCACGGGATTATCGGGAGTCGTATCGACAGGTTGTGCCGGCTCAGGTTGTTCGGTCGGGGAAGGGTCCTCGTTCGGAACCTCAACAGACGAAGGCGCATCAGGGGTCGGTTGATCATCTTCTGGATTCGACTGCCAGTAGTTTTGCTTGTCGTCATTCATGCTCACAGTATAGCACGAGCGTTTTACGAGCGGACACTCCTTGACAATTCATAATGTTTGTGCTAATAATGTATGAAATAGCTCATTAAAACAAACATCGCCCATGACCACCGCACCCACCGTCGATCGAGAAACGAAAAGCCCTGAAATCTCAGGACTCACAGAACTTGCGACACCGTCGTACGTAAAACTTATCAGTGGTTCCGCTGAATTCAAGCAAGAACTTATCTCACTTCGAAGAAATCCACACGTCACCCGTGAGAATTTTCCTCAGTACCAAGCCATCGCGGTCAGTAATGCCGCCGAGCAACTAGCTCTCAATTACGAGACACGAGATGGCCTCTCGGTCGAAGGTCACGCATTGACCATCATGTCTCAACTTCGCACCTTCGCCGATAGTCTCGTGACACTCAAACAACTTCAAGCAAATGATGCCTACTATCGCGAGAAAAAACCACACCTGCATGCGGTTACCAGCTTTAATCACGCTGTACAACACTTACTCGCAGACAACCCGAACTTTCATTTCGCCACAGTGATGACCTTCCTCTCCGAGGCTAATTTGTCGATTAATGGTCCGAAAAACCGCGCCCTGATTCAAGAGAGTTTTCGTGATATCCTCAGTGGTATGCAACAAGAGTTGGGCGCAAAACAAATCACTGATGCCATGGACGGCGTTGTCACAAAAGACGTAACCGTCGAGGAAGACATGGCTGGCGCCGATCGCTGGATCTCAATCGATGGGTCTGATTTCTTCAAAGTAGACTGGAAATCGAGCCCAAGTGGTGTCCAGCGAGCACTCGATAAAGCCCGTCGTCACAACAACCCTGACACGTATCCGGTCTGGACACAGGTGCATGACGATGAATTTAATAACACATTCATGTTATCTGATGATATCGTCGCGGAGCGGGCTGAACCACTCCGCCGCGAACTGCTCGCGATTGCCTACCAAACAGGCGCCCTCAAGGCCGCATAAAAACATTGACTTTTTAAATAAAAGATATTATAGTATAAGTGACTGACCCTGCAACCTAGAAGAGAGGTGGGCTATGCAGACAGCAAAGGTAGTACCTGCACGTGGGCATATCGCTCACAAGAACGATTACACGCGGTTGCTCAATGCGCTCAAAATACTCCATGAGTCCTCGTTCACCCTCGATCTCATCGAGATTCAGAACGAGTTCGCTCGACGTCGCGGTATTTTGCCAGAGCACGAGACGGTCACCGTGACCGTCAAGAGCGTCACCGAGACCCCTGAGGGAGTCATGGTAATCGCCTTCCAGTCGAATACGTTCCCCGAAAAACTCATCCACCTGAGCTTTGACGGTAGCGAACTGACGGCAGACCTGACGTAATGTCGGTCTCACCTAGGGAAACCTACGCCCCCTTGCGCACCTGCGCAGGGGGTATTCCTTTTTTAAACAAATAAAAATAACTCTGTCACAGAGTTATTTTCTTGGCGGAGGAGGGGAGATTCGAACTCCCGCTCCAGGTCTCCCCAGACTAACGATTTAGCAAACCGTCCCCTTCAGCCACTTGGGTACTCCTCCATTTTGTCAACGGACGGTAACCGTCCCATGACCTGCGTTTCACGCAGCAGCCACATGGGCATTCCTCCGTACAACAGGATAAATTGTACCATAAAACAGGGGCGAAGACTAGCAGTGGTCAGGTTATTGCTAAATGTGTCATACTGTTGTATAATAGCGTCATGAAATTATTGCGGAGCTTTGCAACAACGTTTCTGCCTCTATTAATCGTCGCGATGGTGGCGGTTTTCTTTGGAAGCGCCCCCGTAGGAGCTTTGAGCATCCAAGAGGGTGTCCAGGCTGCACACGGAGCAGGCCAACCGAGTCAGCTATTTGGTGCTGACGGCGTTATCACTACCGTCACAAACGTCCTCTTGTTTATCGTCGGCGCGCTTAGTGTCATTATGATCATCATTGGTGGATTCCGTTACGTCCTGTCAGGTGGCAATAGTACTGCCGTGACGGCCGCAAAAAACACCATCCTTTACGCCATCGTTGGTCTCTTGGTTGCCTTCTTTGCCTATGCCATCGTCAATTGGGTCCTCGGGGCAATCAGCCCAGACGGCAGTGGCGGCTGGACGAACGTCTAAACAAAAAGAGCCGCCCGCGGCTCTTTTTTGATCATATCTGGCGGAGAGGGAGGGATTCGGTCACGTTCCGCGACCCCGCGATTTCACGATTGAAAGCATAGCTTTCATCGGAAATTCGCCTTGCGAACTGCCACTGGCAGTTCTCACCCTATCGGGTTCGAACGCTCGTCCATCAACAGAATATAATAACCACGACAAGCGTGATTATTTTATTCTGGCGGAGAGGGAGGGATTCGAACCCTCGGTGAGTCTCCCCACGCCGGTTTTCAAGACCGGTACCATCAACCACTCGGTCACCTCTCCAGACAACGGAGCTTATTTTAACAGATACGGCGCCCCTAGTCGAGAGGGTTGTTTGGCGACCACCGCGCCATACACTGACCGTGCACCAGCCTGACGCAATGCCCGTCCGACAGCTAGCATCGTTGCGCCTGTTGTAACAATGTCATCAATAACTATATAGGAATCTGGTGTCGGTCGAGGGCAATAGTATGCTCTCTCTGCAGCAACCTGTCGACTCCGACGTCCGAGGCTATGTTGAGTATGCGTTGCACGAGTCAACACGGCTTGGTGCAACGAGCAACCGATCAGTCGGGCGAGTCTCCGACCAATTAACAGCATATGGTCATACCCGCGACGCCGAACATGAGCGGTACTAGTCGGGACTGGAACAATCGCAAGCGTCCAAAGTTCGCTTGGTAGACGCCGATATAATAAATAGGCTAGCGGGAAAGACGCTGCTCGAACTGACTGAAATTTTAAAGCCCCAATCAACTTCTTTAACGGACCTCGTCGGACGCCAACGACAAAGAATCCATCGAAGACCTCTCGGCAACGGAGACAAAGGTTACGACCACTTGGCCGAGAACAGCACCAACACACCCCATATGATTGTTTTTCTATGTACGAATTACAACGTTCACAAAAAACACCTGTATTCTGTCCGCAAGACACACAGAGGTGAGGGGCAACAAGCCCCAAAAGCCAATCTATTATTGTGTTTTTTACGTTTTGCATAAGTAAGCGGTTGATTATGAAGCATATGCTAGTTATAATACGAGAGACTATTTGTCAAATGAGCCTAGAGAAAAGTGGAGGATATCATGGCCCGTAAGCAAAACGAAGATCTGTTGATCGAGGATGAATTGGCGGCGGCGTTTCTAAACGACGACGACCTTTCACAACCCGACTCACCAGCCCCTGCCGCGACCGATGACAACTGGGAAGAGAACGAGGAAGACTTTCCGGGTCAGTTAGCTGTAGACGTCTATGAAACAGACGAAAAACTTGTTGTCAAAGCCCGCACTGCCGGCGTCAACAAAGAAGACCTCGATGTCAGTATTAGCGACGGCATCCTTACCATCAGTGGAACACTGAGTAGCGGTGATGACCACGACGCAACCAACTGGCACATCCAAGAATGTTACTGGGGAGAGTTCAGCCGAACCCTCGCGCTGCCTGTTAGCGTCAAAGAAGACGAAGTCGAAGCAGTCCTGAAGGACGGCGTGCTGACCGTTGCTTTCTCAAAGATCAAGCAAGAACAAGCAAAGAAAATCCAAATCCAATAACACTCCGCTACCGGACGTTGCGAGCGTTCGACCAAGCTATAAAATAAGCTCCACTCTGGAGCTTATTTTAGTGTCCCTATATTAACTAATGATAAACAAAATACCCCGCAGGTTGTGCGGGGTATAATCGTTTGTTCTTTGTCTTAGAAGGTAACTGCGCCAAGGACCCAGTTGACAATCGCGTAAGCGAAGAAGGCAACCAAGAGACCAACGATGGCGTAAAGAATCGTGTTCTTTGCAGCCGTCACGTTTCCGCTGTCACCACCAGAAAGGGTGTATCGGATACCACCGATGATAAGCATAATGACGCTAATCGCACCGATGATGAACAGTAAGACGTTCACAACTGTCGTAAAGATCGAGTCAGCACCAAACAATGTGTCTGGAGTTTCAGCGCCTTGAGCACAGTCGATTCCTGCTTGTGCACCGCCGTCGATGCCACTGGTACATTGAGCGTATGTTGCTGGAGCAATCGGGGTGAATACCGTCACCAGTGCAATAAATGCTCCGACCAAGAGGGCTCCGAAAGCAGTCTTTTTTAATGTTTTCATTGAGTTCATTCCTTTCTGTGAGCGTTGAATCTCATGTTTCTCTGTTAATGGTTATACCAGACCGCTCATGATTTGTTAAGTGCTACGGGAGAAGAAACTGGACAATCACCCAGTTAACAATCGCGTAGGCAAAGAACGCAATCAAGAGTCCGACGATAGAGTAGAGGATAGTATTTTTGGCGCTGGTTAAGGCACCTGAATCACCACCAGAGGTCGTATAGCGAAGACCCCCGATAATAATCATAATGACCGCTAGGACACCGATGATGTAGAGCAGGACATTAACAATAGTCACCACCAAATCTTGGACCGAGGCGCTATTCGCACTCTCTTTACAAATCACCGAGTTTGGATCGTTCGCACAGGCCGCATCGAGCGCGTCATTTGCGAAGGCTGGTTGCGCGACCGGGCTCAACAACAAGCCTCCTGTCACAAATATCATCGCCATTACGACAGTTTGTATCATTTTCTTCATATCTTAAAAGCTCCCTGTAATAAAGTTAGTGATTGTAAACGCGGAAACAACCAGAATGAGCCCCGCTAGCGCAAATAGTATCTGATTCTTAGCCCTCGTCAGCTTTCCTGAGTCACCACTGGAGGTAACGTACGACATACCGGCAATAATAATCACAATAACAGCAATCATACCGGCGATAAAGTAGGCGGCATTCAATGCGTTCGCAACAACCGTATTCGCATCGACTTGGGCAATCTCGACTTCCGTATTCCCGATTGAGGCGTTGCCACCAGTACCAATAATACTAAAGATAAAGTTCAGAATTGTCGTCGCGGACAGGGCAATCGCCAGTCCAATCACTGCATTCAAGACCGTTCGGCGACCCTTCTCCACCCCAGCAGGGTCACTACCATTCGTAATAAACAAAAATCCACCATAAATAACAAAGAAGCCGGCAATATAGGCGATAATCACCATCGCCATCTGAATCACGTTCAAGACAATTTTGACAATGTACGCCTCGAGGCCGCCAGCGGCTTCAGGGCTAATCACTGTACATTCACTTCCAGTCGTCAGACCACGATACCAAGGTGGAATCCCAAGGAAGGTTGTATCACAAGCCGCAGCCGCAGTCGGCGCAAGGGGAGTCGTTGCAGCGACAATCGGACTCGCCACAAAGAAGGTAAAAATCAGTGCCAAAAAACCGTAACGAAGAAGTTTCATTAGTTAAACACTCCTCCTGGAATAATAAAGTTCAAGAAGGCATACATTAAACCATAGGCCAAAATACCAATAATGACATTGGTGATCGTCGCCATGGCTTTTTTGGTTTGCTCAACATTACCACCGGCTGAGGTATATTGAATTGCTCCCCAGATCAGTCCAGCGAGAGCCGCGACCGCGACTAGGGTAGTCAGGATATTCAACGCGAGAACTAACACTCCCCAAATTCCTGTTTCCTCGGTCGATGCTGCGTCGCCACCTTCTTGTCCACAATCAATAATAGAGGTGCTGACTCCACCACAATCAGCCAACGTCGTCGTAACTAGTGGTCCAACCACCAATGCGCATGCCAATATAAAGCCCAAGAACGTACGGATGATTGTTTGTTTTGTGTTCATAGCTACCTATACCATACCGTAATTTACAGAGTCCGACAAGTGGAGACCACACCAAAACCATAAGAGTATTGACTTTTTTAGTTCGATAGTGTATAATGATACTCAAGATAACCTCGGTCGTCACAGACTTAGGAACATCGGCATTATTAACCAGTCAACAGGGAAAGATATACGTCATTATGACAAAGCACAAAGCAGAGCAGACGCTCACTCCATCTAAAGAAAAGCTCACCGGCCTACAAAAGCTTCGTAACGCAAGTCTTATTACTGGTAGTCTTGGTGTTGGCGCATTGAGCCTTGCGGGTTGTGCACCGGCAGAAGCACCAAAGCCAATTACTATCGATTACTCTGTTGGTACTTTTGATATGGAGCCAGACCTTATCGAGGCTCGCAACACCGTTCTTGAAATGTGTAACACGGGTGAAGGTGCTGATCAAATGCGCCAAGATTGGGAAAAATACGGATTTAAAGAAGACACAGGTAAATCTTGGATTGAAGCTCTTCAATACGTCGCTGATTTCCGTTACGCTGATTACGGTAATCCTGGTAGTGGAATGCGTGATTTCGGAGCCTACACATACCCAACTGTTGAATATCTCGCTGAAAACTGTCAGGAAGCAGCGTTTCTACTTTCACGACCAGGTGGTGAGACGTACTCTGTTCAAGCCGCTGAACCTGTCCTGACTGCTTATCGCGATAATCACGAACAATTCCCTGATGCAAACGAAACCGACACATTAGCAGCAATTGCGTATCACGCAAACATCAGTTCAGATGCTCAAGCCGAGACTCAATCTGACAATTAATAGACTTAGGAATTAACAGCCTCAACTGTTCCCCTTGATTGAAGGGGAACAGTTTTTTTGCTATGCTCATAGTAACCATGAGCTTTGTAGTGGGTCACAAACGACTATTCATTATTGCTATTCTAGCAAGTATTGTTTCAGTAGCCCTCGTATCGTTGATTACTCTGACTGTATCCGCAACCAACATCCCAAGTTCTTTTACTTCATTTATTGCACAAGAAAAAGACCGGCCAGCATCTCTTTTACAAGCGGAAAAACTAAAGGATTTCCTGACAACAGGGAGTGGCTTTAGCGTTTGTTATACATCAATACCGACGTATAGCTCTGGAGCTGTACTAGGTAAGGACGGTGGTCAAGCCTTTACATCTCTTGATAACTGGCTTCTTGATAGGTCTGAGAATCCAAATCAAACATGGTACGACAAATCAAATGCTTTGATTAGATTACTATCTGGTCAGCTAGACAGTGGTATGACACTTGAATACGATGCTTCAACCAACTCCGAAGGGTGGTGTTCGTATATCGTACGCATGGCGAGTGAAGTAGGTATACCAATCACCGGCGATCCGGTAATTGTTGACAATGATAGCCAGACAAAATCGATAAATATTAGTAAGATTGGGGAAAATTGCACCAATGCCTTTGAAACCGCGACCAATGGAGTATTATCGTCTCCAACCAGCATCAGGGCATTTCTTGGCGACCTAACCAACACACAATACAATAACCTCGTGCGTCCATATGCAGATGCGATTGCCGGAGCGGGTGCTGGAGCATCTCAGTGTGACGAACTAGTATCAGGTGGTCTTGCTTCCGTCTTGGCTGCCTATGTTAAATCAGAATGTGAAGAAAACCCAGATACTGATGGGTGTGTTGGAAGCGGGGGCCCAGGTAGTAGCGCCACCACCTGTGTCATCCCTGGTATCGGTTGGATTGTTTGTCCGCTAGCGACGATGTTGGCGTGGGCGACGGATAGTTTGTATCACTTGATCGAAAGTTTCTTGGTGGTGCAGCCGTTGAACACAAATATTAATGATTCGGGGAACTTTATTTTCCGTGTCTGGCAGTCAATGTTAACGCTGGCGAATGTATTGTTCGCGATTTCGTTCATTATTATCATCTTTTCACAACTGACTGGTGTTGGAATTACCAACTACGGGGTCAAGAAGTTATTGCCACGTTTGATTGTGGCCGCCATCTTGGTGAACACATCGTTTTGGATTGCGGCGATTGCCGTCGACCTTTCCAATATTGCAGGGGCGGGGATTTATGACATTCTCCACAACACAGCGTCCGAGTTGGGTACCATTGAGGGCCAAAGTGGGTCGGTTTGGCAAAACGTGATTGCTGGCTTACTCGCCGGTGCCGGCACAATTACTGCCTATGGTTTCACGGTCAGCGCAGTCGCTGCGGGCGGTACCGCGACGGGTGCAGCGCTGACATCCGCGCTATGGTCAGCCTTACCTGCATTATTAATTGTCGTGCTCGCAGTACTGATAGCCTTTGCCGTTCTGGCGGCTCGACAAGCCTTAATTATCATTCTGATTATCTTGTCACCATTGGCGTTCGTCGCGTACTTGCTTCCAAATACAGAGAAGTACTTCACGTTGTGGCGAAAGACTTTAACCACCGCGTTGATATTCTATCCATTATTCGCACTGATTTTTGGTGGATCCCAACTGGCGGGGTGGGTTATTTTAGGATCCTCTGAATCGGTTGATGAAAATCTTGCCATCCCGATGATGATCCTTGGTCTGTTCGCCATGGCGGCACCGCTAGTGTTAACACCACTGATTATCCGCTTTAGCACCGGCGTTGTTGGACAGGTGGCCGGGTTTGTTAATAACCGTAGCAAAGGACTTATCGATCGTTCGCGTAATACTGCGCAGCGCAAGCGTAAGATTGCCAGTGGTCTCGCGTTGTCGAGTAATCGACCGATGAAAAGTCGAACAGGAAGATTATTTAGAGGAGCTTACCAGCGTATTCAAACTGGAGCGAAGATTGACAAGAACCGCGAGGCACAGATTGAAGCGCAGAACCAGACAAATGCCAATCTCAATCAAAAGCAGCAGCAATCATATAACGCAATGAAAACAGCCCAGGGTGCGGCGCAGGCGAGTGATGTTAATGTCGAAACCGCCTTTATGAAAACCGAGGAAGCACAAATCAGCCACTCTGAACTGAACAACGCACAATTGAAGCTGGATGCCGCCAAGGGCACGGTTGAAAAGAATACCCTCAACGAAGCCGAAGCACGAGAATTGGCCGTCCAAAAGAGTGCGGTTGATCTGCAAGTTGAGGCAGCGAAGGCGCAAACGCAAACCGAGTTTAAGGATCGTTTGGCGACTATCGAGTCGACTCCAGCGACTGGTGACGCGACCGACATGGCACTTCGCACTGCTCGAAACGCTCAAGAAAACTTAAGCGTCGCTCGTGATCGCGCAACAAGTGCTGAAGAAGTTCTGCAACAACAATACGCTCGAGACTTACAAGACGACCCAAGCTTAGCTATGAGGGCGGGTGGTGTCGACGAACGTGGCGCAAGTCGCGTGGTAGCACGTGCGGTGCAAACTATTGATGATGCATCAAGTAAGGCAGTCCAGGCAGAGATGGTTATGTTAAAACATAACAGAGCTGACACAGAAGTACTCGCTGGCTCGGCTGGAGATCCAGCGCGTGGTGTACCGCCAACCTCAGGAAGACTTGTTGATCCAAGCCTTACACCGGAACAACGCCAAGCAATCGTTCGGTACGTTACAGAAAACGGTACAGCCGAACAAATTATGCATATGAACGACGAGTTTGCGCTCGATACTAGACTTGACCCTGCCACAGCGGCAACTCCAGAAGAAGCTCGCGAACGAGAAGAGCTTATTCAGGTATTTGGAGCAGCTGCAGCTTCTAGCGGCAAAGTGAAGTCTATTGGTGGCGGTGAATACGGCCGATACAGCCGTGGTGAAAAGCCTATCTCTTACACACAACATTTCGAGAGCCGTGTTCAAGGTAAGAAATACAAGCCAGAAACTATTGCATCTATGGACGTTGATGAACTAAAGCGTTTCAAAGTATTTCTTGCGGCTCATCAGGATGACTTCACGAGTGACCAGCGTACAGCCCTACGAGATGCCATCAACGCTCGTATGACCGATAAACGACTCAAGACATCGCTCAACGACGAGGATCGCGGTACACTGACCGACATCCTTGGAGCTGGTTTATAGTAGGGCTGATATACTAGAGGCTATATGGCAGTCTACAAAGTCCCTCAAAACGTTGAAGCCGATGACAAGCTGATTGGGCCGTTTAGTTTTCGGCAGTTTATCTATTTGATTATTGTCGTCATGGCGGGGGCGATGGCCTGGGGACTGGCGCAGATATTTATTGGCTTGGTGATTATTCCGTTGCCAATCATTCTGTTGTTTGGAGCGTTGGCGTTACCACTGCGAAAAGACCAGCCTATGGAAATATATCTGGCGGCGATTGTATCTTTTTATCTCAAGCCACGTAAACGACTATGGGATCCAGATGGAATTGAAAGTCTCGTACAGATTACCGCACCGAAACAAGTCGAGCGGACGCTGACTAAGAACCTGAGCCAAGAGGATGCCGATCAGCGCTTTAGCTACCTCGCCAACCTCGTCGACTCGCAAGGCTGGGCGATTCGCAGTGGGACTGGGCCAATTGGAACGCCGATGAACAATGAATTCTATATGGAAGCGCAGGGGGCTCAGGATATTCTCGACTCGAACAATTCTGTTGCTCAGTCTTTTGATACCTTGATTCAGCAACAGACGACGAAAACGCGCGAAGAAGCGGTCGAGCGGATGCACTTTGATCCATACCCTAATATTCACCAGGCGGTGGTCCAACCTCGAGATAGTGCCTATCAGTATGGAACGCGAGCCCCGGCTATACAGGCACCGGCCCGACCAGTCGAAGCGGCCCCTCAGGCACCTAACAACGCCTACCAAATTCCTACCCAAGACGCCCAACCAGCACAACCAATACAAGCTCCGGCAATCGCTCCAGCACCACCGTCGCCGCCTAAAGAGATAAATCAGCCAGCAAAGCCTAGCGAGGAACCCCCATCAGCTGATATAATTAACCTTGCAAATACTACCGGTTTGTCAGTTGAAACGATTGCCCACGAAGCCCACCGTCGTAAAGAAGAACACGACATGGAAGAAGAAGTGGTCATCTCTCTACACTAAGACCGAATCTAACAGGGAGTGGGATAACACGCGAGCTTATGCAACCGAATAATCAACAAAACGGTCAGCCAGCTCCTGGGCAGCCAGTGCCACAGGCTTTTGCGAGTGCGCCCGCGCCGCAGCCTCCTCAGACCCAAGCGCCACAACCAACCATGCAACCACCGGTCGGGAGTGGACAACAGTCCACTCAACCAACACCAAAGAATCAAAACTCTACCCAAAGCACCCTGCAGCTTTCTGAGGTCCGCGATAACCTAGTCGTGATGTCAGAGGGCTCATTTCGCGCCGTCGTTGCCTGTCAATCAATTAACTTCGACCTGATGAGTGACCGTGAACGGGAAGGAGTGGAGTTTAGTTACCAGAATTTCCTGAACTCATTAAATTTCCCGATTCAAATCTTGGTTCGCTCACAGCGAATCGATATTGGGCCATACATTAATAAGTTACTCGACATTCGACGTTCACAGGACAACATGCTCCTTGGGGTGTTGATGGATGATTACATTAATTTCATCGATATTTTGTCACAAGAAGCGAATATTATGGAGAAGTCATTCTACATCGTCATCCCGTATTACCCACAGGGTGATGCGAGTACGTTAGTCGACCAAAGTAAAGGCTTCTTTGGTAAATTATTTGGTAAACCAAAGGCGACCGTCACCCGAATTGATAACATGACCTACCAAAAAGCTAAAGATGAACTGAAGAACCGCGTTGAATCGGTTCGATCGGGGCTTTTCCAAATCGGCGTTCAAAGCCAGCAACTCGATACAAAATCACTGGGTGAGTTGTACTACAACTACTACAACCCTGACACCGCCGTGAATCAACCACTGGCTAATTTCGAAGATGTGACAGCAACCTATATTCAAAAAGCACCAGTCCCACCAGCGGGAGGAGTCGCGTAATGGCCAAGCAATCCGCTGTAGATGTCGCGGCGCAACAAAAAGCGCTGGAACAAGCCGAAGTTGAACAGGCGTTCCTCAAGGGTGTCTCGACGCTCCGTGATTTGATTGCGCCAAGTAGTATCGAAATTCACGCTGACCATTTCCGCCTTGGCACGAAATATGGTCGCACATTGTATATTTACGGCTATCCACGACAAATTTACACTGGCTGGCTTAGTCCCATCATCAACATCGACGAAGTGTTGGATGTTAGTATGTATATTTATCCGGTGGAAAGCCAAGTAGTCCTCAATAACCTGCGTAAGAAGGTGACGCAGCTCGAAGCCAGTGCCTCGATCAATAACGAAAAAGGGAAGACCCGTGACCCTGCCATCGAAGCCGCGATTAACGACGCCGAAGAACTGCGCGACCAGCTACAACTAGGAGCTGAGCGATTCTTCCGCTTTGGTTTGTATGTCACGATTTACGGTGATAGTTTAGACGAACTAGCTTTTATTCAGAACAAGATAGAGACGATTTTTGGTCAGCAACTGGTCTTTAGCAAGGTTGCGTCGTCGCAACAAGAGCAAGGACTCAATAGTTCAATTCCGCAAATGACCGACCAGTTACAAATTCGTCGCAATATGAACACCGGGGCGATCAGTACCAGCTTCCCATTCACTAGCGCTGATCTGACTGACAGTACCGGAATTCTCTACGGCATCAATATGCACAATAACGGCCTGGTGATTTTCGACCGCTTTAAGCTCGAGAACGCTAATATGGTCGTCTTCGCTAAGTCTGGTGCGGGTAAGTCGTTTACCGTGAAGCTCGAAGCGCTGCGCAGTATGATGCTGGGAACCGACGTTATTATCATCGACCCAGAAAACGAGTACCAAAAACTAGCTGACGCAGTTGGCGGTAGTTATATTCGCCTCAGCCTGAACTCGAATACACGTATTAACCCGTTCGACTTACCACGTGTCATCGATAGCGACGAAGCCGATAATCCACTTCGCGCAAATCTCGTTACATTACACGGGTTATTCCGACTGATGCTGGGTGGGTCACAAATGGGACCAAACGGCGTTCCGTTAGGTGCGCTCACCCCAACCGAAGAAGCCGACCTCGACCAAGCTTTAATCGATACCTATGCGCGCGTCGGTATTACCAGCGACCCATTGACTCATAATTCGCCGCCGCCAACAATTAGTGATTTGTATGACACCTTGCTCCACATGGGTGGTACGGGGCCACAATTAGCACAGCGCCTGCGTAAATACACCTCGGGAACCTTTGCGGGTATCTTTAGTCAGCAATCTAACATTGATATTAATAACTCGATGGTTGTCTTTAATATCCGTGACCTCGAAGACGAACTGCGTCCCGTTGCCATGTACATTGTCCTGAGCCACATCTGGAATATTACCCGCAGCGACCAGCGCAAGCGTATGTTAGTCGTGGATGAAGCCTGGCAATTGATGAAATATGATGACTCGGCCAACTTCCTGTTCAGTTTGGCAAAGCGAGCGCGTAAATACCACCTTGGCCTCACGACCATTACCCAAGATGTTGAAGACTTTATGGGAAGCAAGATGGGTCGGGCGATTGTTGCCAACAGCTCAATGCAGTTACTATTGAAGCAATCAGCTAGTGCCGTCGATGTGTTGTCTGATGTCTTTAAGTTAACTGAGGAAGAAAAGAAGCGTCTGGCCAACTTCCCGATTGGGCAAGGTTTATTCTTTGCAGGACAAAGCCATGTTCATATTCAAATTCAAGCCAGCCAAACAGAAACACAATTAATCACTACGGGACCAAATAGCCCTCAACAACAAGCGCCGCAAGGACAACTTCCTCCATCACAAGGAGTATAATAGCGAGTAGATATGGCCGCACAAAAATCAACATTACCGCCAGAGAGTAAAGAAGAGCAGGATAAGCTGTATAATCCTGGTGATATTGATGCGCGCGAGCGATTTGGGGATGGGTATGTATCTAGTGGCACCGACCAACTAGAGGCCTTTGCGAACGATCCAAATAATGCGTCCGAAAAAGTCGACCAAGCTGAGCAAGATATTGGCGCCGGTGGCGAAAAAGATGGACTATATCGAAAAACCGATCAAAAATCACCCAACCAAAAGAAAAAGAAGTTCAAATCGTTCTTTCAGCGTAAATCAACCGTCGGTGGCTTGATTGCATTACTATTAGGTGGCGTTGGGGCGTTTTCTGTTGTCTTAACCCCTGGGTTGGGTATTTTTCACATGCGTGAGGTTATGTTTAATGACCTAAACGATCAACTGGCGGCCTTTGATGTCAGCAGTGGCAGTATGTGGCGGACGAAACTAAAGGGCTTACAAGCTGGCGCGAGTGTTTGTAGTGACCTCGTTAAGATTCGTTGTCAGTACCGAACAATGAGCGAAAAAACCGCCAATAACTTTGTTAAAGAATTCGACAAAGAAGGCTATAAAGTGACGATCGAAGAGGTGTCAGAGAAACGCTACCGCGTCACGCAGGTGGTTACTCCCGATAACGTAACCCTCAGCGACCCACAAGATCTCATGAACCGGACGGGTGAGTTAGGGGTACGAAAAGCGTTAACCCGGATTCATAGCCCAGTCTTTGCCAGCTTTTCTGATGGCGTCGCAAATAAGGTACTAAAGACCCGCTTCTTTACCTCAAAAGCCGAGAAATTAACCGGTACCACAAAAGAAGAGTTGGATGATTCGTTGCGGCGCAATACAACCGGTGATTTGCCGGAGCAAAAGCGCGCAGTCCTAATAGATAGCGAGGGGAGAGAGTATATTATCGGCCCTGACGGCGAGCCTTTATATAAGGGTGAGGATGGGTATGACGAGGCACTTCGAAAATTAAACGAAAGTGGCGATGCTTTTGATAAGCGAGTTAGCGACACTGCGGCAAGTGGCGTCAAAGCAACGTCCAGTTTATTACTCGGTGCCGCCAAGGGTGTTTCAGTCCTTGGAGCGGTCGACTCGGCCTGTACAATCTATAACTTATCACGCGCCGTTGAGGCAGCAGCAAAGGCCGCCCGAGCCATTCAGCTCGCTCAGTTCGCCATGACTTTCCACACCACCTCTGATCAAATCCGAGCAGGGGATGGTACTGCCGAACAAGCCTCGTATCTCGGTGATATGATCACGGCGGTTGATACCCGCGAAATGATTGTCGATGAACAAAGCGCTGTGACGGGTGGTTCAAAACTTGAGGATGGCTTTGATAATGCCGAAGCGAGACCAAATCCAGACTATGGAAAATCAGGCTTTGACTCGGCTGGCTTTAAAGCAGCTGCCTATAATGAATCGAGTGTGTTATCCGCACGGTCACAACAATACATGACTGGTGGTGGGTTAACTGGGACGCTCGCTGGAGTGAACGATACAATAACAGGCATGCTCGGCAATAACCCCGATGCCGTCAGGACGACGTGTAATGTTGTTCAGAATGTCTGGGTGCGGGTGATTGGATTAACGATTGGCGTCATTGCTGCAATTGGGTCGTTTGGTACGTTAACGGCGATTTCGATTGGTGCGTCGTTAGCGCTCAGTATGGCAGCGCCGTTCCTTGAAGCGATGTTAACTGATATTGTGGCAGGACAAGTTATCGGTCCATCAACTGTTGGTGTCGAAGCAGGTGACGCAATATTTTCTGGTACTGGCGCGCTTCTTGGTGGAGTCGCAAATGCTCGTGGGATGAAGCCAGCAAGCACTGAAGATCTAGAGACCTATCTTGCTCGTAATAACACTGTTAAAAACGAGTATGAAATGATTGCTCGCGACGAAGCAAAAAGTACACCACTCGATGTAAACAACCAATATTCCTTCCTTGGTAGTTTAGCGCGATCAGTCGTCGTTCCGCTTACCGATGCATCGACTAGTACGTCAGCAACTATCGCATCTATTCCAAAGATTCTGCAGACATCGTTTAGCTCCATTATTCCAAGTGCTAGTGCGACTTCCGTCTATAACCCAGATCGATTTAATAAGTGTAGTGATAGTGGATATGAAGCACTAAATATCGACGCGGATATATTTTGTAATGTTCGCTATGTCTTTACAGAAGATGATTTTGCGAAATATGAAGAAGGTGGAGCGATTACCGCGACAGAAAAAACTCTCGACTTTATGCTTGATAAAAAGTATATCGACAACGATGGCCTCCCAGTCGCTGGATCATTGTATGAAAAGTTTGTGCAGTACTGTACAGAACGTCCTAATGGCTGGGGTGAAACTGGTGAGGAGCAATCAACCGACTGGACAACTGGTAAGAACTGTATGGGAACCGGTCCTGATATTAAAGAAAGTACGTTAAGCTACTTCCGCGCTTACACAATGGACTCGAGTGTTTCATATGCTATTAACGGCGAGTTACCACCGGAAAAGGGTGACCCAACCACGGTTGTTGATAGTGGGACGGTTGTATCACCAGTTTCTCCGGCAGGGTATGTTACCTCGTATTTTGGTCCTCGATCATGTAATGGGTGTTCGACATGGCACCAAGGAACTGACTTCGTTTCACCCGATCAAAAGATTTTCGCCATCATGGACGGGGTAGTGACGCTCGCTGGTGGCGGGTTTAACAACATCGTTGTTGTCCGACACGCTGATGGTCTTCAGAGCACCTACTGGCACATGTACGACAGTGGTATTATGGTCAGCGTCGGCGATACCGTTGCTGCTGGACAGCAAATTGGTGTCATGGGTAACCAGGGGCAATCTCAGGGAACTCACCTCCATATGGAACTCGATATCGGAGAGGTTGATGATAGAGCCTACTATACCTCGACGTACGAAGTAAACTCTGGTGGGTATAACCCTGGTCTCCGTATTAATCCGCTCGATTTCTTAACGAAAAACGGGGTGACGGGATTTTAGGTTATGAGTCGACTTTATAAAATAATGTCAAAAACTTCAATCTGGGTAGTCTTTGGGATTATTGTTTGCTCGAGTATTATCTCTCAGCCAGTCAGCGCACTCCTCAGTTCTGATCCAGTTTTTCGTTCAACAAACGGAATCTTGGCATGGGATCCGTTTGATTGTGGGGTGAGTGAACGGACAATATCTGATTCATCGTCGACTCTTTCGGGCAATGATAGCCTTGAAAAAATTCTTCGATTTTATGTGAGTAAGGATTTAACACTCGAACAGGCGGCGGGAATAGCAGGAAATTACAAACAAGAGTCTGGTTACAATCCAGCGGTTATTCAAGGTGGCGCGATTGCTGACGCGAGCTATAAACCAGTAAATGGGGTTGGGTTTGGTCTCGCCCAATGGACGTGGACAAGCCGTCAAGCTCCACTAGTTGACCTTGCAAAAGAGACAAACCGACCAATTATTGATTTTGCGCTCCAACTCGATTATTCATGGCAAGAATTAACTGGTAAATACGCTTTTGCTCTTGAGAATTTAAAGGAGACCACGACACCCGATCGAGCCGCGTATGTTTTCCACCGTGATTATGAAGGGTCCGCTGACGATGAAATTACTGTCCGTCGAGTTCGTGGTGGTAATGCTATTCAAATCTTCGAACAATACAAGGGAATTATCGCCAATTCTTCAACCGAAAATTCAGCCACCACTGTCTGTTCGGGAACTGGTGAATCACGGTATGTGAATGGGTTCACTTTTTATAACCAGTTTGATTCACAGTGGAAAGACGCGGCCTACGGTGAAAGTACAGTTGGTGAAGCAGGGGCGGGTCCGGCCGCAATGGCGATGATTATTTCAACCCTGACAACATCAGTTGCTACACCAGCAGACACCGCGGAATATGGTGCCGGTCACACGCCATCCACCTTAGTTGATGCGGGTCGTGGAGGAAGCGCTACAAATATTCACTCTGTCATTGGTAGTCATTGGAATCTCACCTATAGCTATGTTGGTAATGATGTCGAACGAATCAACCAAGCACTCCGTAGTGATAAATTAGTCCTGGTTGCTGGATCAGGATCAAGTCCATTCACCCAGGCTGGGCACTTTATCGTTATCCGCGCGGTGACCGAAGACGGCAAATGGTTGATCGGTGATTCAAATGGCGCAGCAGGGGAAGCGAATAATGAAAAAGAGTGGGACCCAGAAGAAATCGTCAGTAAAATGGGTACGCAAAAATATGGCTATGCATTCTCGGGGGTAAATTAATATGCATTCTCGAAAGAAAATTATCTTAATCGTTGCGGTGTTTGCGGTTGTTTGTGTCGTGATGATTATTGCGGCAATCGCGTCGTTTGTGAATCGTACTTCTGAAAACCAAGGTACTGTCGGTACCCAAGAGGTGACTATTGACGAAACAACAGGGGAATCAATTATTTCAACTGAGGGTAAAGTTGCCGAATCAGAGTTTTCAGAAGATGTTATTTTATTAGGATTTAGTGACTTGTATAGTTATGGACTATCAACTATTCAGGTGACGAGTGTCCAGCAATTTATTGAGGCGTATGCACATGATACCGATAATCCAGTAATCACAAAGGTAAGTTTTGATAATACATCGTCACGACAAAAAATTAACCAGAATAATGGTGAAGTTAAAATTACGAGCGAACTTGTTTTAAACGGTGACTCGTCTATTAAACGAAAGATCGAGATGAGTTACGTCGGGACACGGGATATGTTTATCGTCATAAAAGATATGTCGGGAAAAACTATCTACACATCAGCGCTCGACGCCCATTAATCGAGGGATAGGTGAGTGAATTTTTTCGCACCCGATACGATGTGGGTACTCGTCATAATAATCTGATGGGTTTTTGTCCGTTCGCTTAAGGCTTTTTGGCGCGTGACGTCCAGTTCAGAGAAGACGTCATCGAGTAGAATTAATGGTTTTAGGTTGGTAAGTTGTTCAATAATCGCTACTTCGAGAAACTTGAGCGCCAAAATAATCGTTCGAATTTCACCCCGTGAAGCAATCGATAGGGCGGTCGCGTTATTTAGGTGAAAAATAACGTCGTGACGGTGGGGGCCGATAGTCGTGGCGCCGATGGCTTTGTCTTTTTCAAAATACAGGTGAAGTTCGGATAGAAGTTTTTGTTTAACATCACCGACGAAGGTATGAGAATAGTGCATCGACACATCGTCGTGTTTTTTGGCGATTTCATCGTAGGCGTCGTTTAAATCTCGGTTTAATTGTTCGATAAAGGCGATGCGCTGCTCGATAATATACGCACCATGCTCGCTAAGCGTGATATCCCACGCAAACACGTTGTTACGGGTTACGTCAGGCCGTTTCAGGAGGGTGTTTCGTTGTTTGAGGGCTCGTTCGTACTTTCTCACTGCACTGGCGTACAGCGGGTTTAACTGGCTAATAAATCGGTCGATAAATTGGCGACGTCTGGTTGGTGAACCGTTTAAGAGGCGGAGGTCTTCCGGTTCAAATAACACGACGGGGTATTTATCTTTCAGTGCCAGCCGGCCGCTATTTTTTCCATCGAGTTCGAATTGTTTCCGTTTTGTCGTGCGGGTTGGATCAAAGGTAATGGAGCGTTTATTTTTCTCCCCATCGACGGTGTCGATACGCCACCACGGTGCGTTTTGGCGAAGAATGTCGCCATCTGAGCCTTTAAATGACGTTCCTTGGAGCGCCAGATACACCGCTTCGAGGAGTGACGTCTTTCCACTACCGTTAGGGCCTGTAATTACTGTCACGCCGTCACTAATCGAAATCGTCTGGTCGGTGTGTGAACGAACGTTCTGAACTCGAAGTGACGTAATCACACTCATCGCGCTAGCTCTTGAGTGGCATAATCACGTGATAATAGTTGGTGTCTTTTTTGGTTGATTTCAGAATACACGGTGATAGCTTGCCACTAAAGCTAAATTCAAGCGTGTCAGTATCGAGGACAGACAAAGCTTCTGAAAGATAGCGAGAGTTGAGTGTAATACTGCCATCACCGGTAATTTTCGCTTCGAGTTCAGAGGTGTTTTCACCAAGCTCTGAGGCAACCGAGTGGAGTGAAACGGTGTTTTTGTCTGGATCAACCGTCACGACGACACTCCCACCAGATTCACGGGCAAACAGGCCGGCGATTTTCGTTACGCGAACGAATTCTTGTTTATCCACGGTCGCTTTCGTGTCTGACTTCGCTGGGATCAGCTGGCGATAATCAGGGAAGTTACCATCAACCAGGCGACTAATAATCTCGGCTTCATTGATGCGGAACCGCACCTGAGTTTCATCAAAAAGGATATCGACTTCTTCAGCTGTTTCATTAATATTTCGGAGGACCTCTTGAAGAGTTTGTACAGGTATAATCGCCGATACGTCACTCTTTGTTTCAACTAGTCGTCGTTCAGATAGTCGGTAGCCATCTGTTGCCGCTAGAAAGAGGTTACCTTCGTGTGAATGCCAGTATACACCAGTCAGAACAGGTCGTGTCGAGTCGTTACTGGCGGTAATGATGGTTTGCGATACGGCTTGTTTGAAATCTTCAATCCCAATCGAGTAGCTGATCGATGATTCCTCGTTAATCGTCGGAAGTTCAGGGAAGTCGTCAGCGATAACACCGTTAATAATCGAATTAAAGTGTCCTGACGATATATGAAGGTTGTCGTTCGTGACTTTTAAGTCGATTGAGCCTTTTGGAAGGCTGCCGACAAATTCAGTAATTAATCGAGCGGGGATGGTGATAGCACCAGGTTTGGCGATTTTTGCACCAATGTACTGTGTGGTGGCGATTTCGAGGTTTGTTGCTGCGACCAGCAGTCTTTTTCCGTCTGTGCGGAGCAAGATATTATTCAGGATCGGCAGACCAGCTTTATTAGTCGCAACTCGACCAACCGCACTAAGGGCTCGTGAGAAGTTTTCTTGGGTAACGGTGAGCTCCATTATATTAATCCTTTCTTAAATTTCTTTCGTTCTCTTAATAGTAGGGTATGTGGATAGTGTGAATAACTGGGTGTGTAACAGATATAAATGAGCAAATATTGATGTGAATAACTGTGTCAGTTCCTTGGGTATAACGACGGGGATAATGAAATTGTTATTAACAACCTGGCGCAACGACACGATAGTTTTTAGGATACTTGTGTATAACGACCCACAGGTTTGCTGGGTGTTTATACGAGCTTTGTACACATTTTTTACCCAGGCTTTAGGCATACAATTTCTCCCGAATTGTCGTCACTTGTTCACGAATAACAAAATCAAGCTTAATGGCTTTTTCAATTTTCTCAACCGAGTGAATTGCAGTCGTATGATCCTTGCGGCCTAATTCACCAGCAATCTTTGGAAAACTCATATGGAGTTCACTCCGAAGTAAGTACATCGCAATCTGGCGCGGGACAACAATATGTTTGTCACGTTTTGCACCGCAGATATCCTCGATCGGCATTTGGAAGTGCCTGGCGGTCTTATCGATAATCTGTTTCGGAGTCAGGTGTTGTGGCCGAGAGTGGCGAACGTTCCCAAGCAGACCTTCGGCGGTGGTGATGTCGGGTTCGGTGCCGTGAAGCTCGGCGTAGGCGAGGAGTTGGTTTAGCGCACCTTCGAGTTCACGAATGTTCGTTTTAATGTTTGTGGCGAGATATTCAACAGTTTCACTATTCAGAGTGACGCCTGATAGTTCAGCCTTTGCCTCTAGAATTGCGCAGCGAGTTTCAAAATCAGGCATCTGTACATCGATCGTCATTCCCATTTCGAATCGACTTCGCAGCCGTTCAGTCAGGGTAGGGATACTGCGAGGTGGTTTATCACTGCTCATAATAATTTGTTTATTATTCTGGTGAAGGAAATTGAACGTATGGAAGAATTCTTCCTGAGTCTTTTCTTTATTCGCAATAAACTGCATATCATCAACAATCAGGACGTCGATATTACGATATTTATCAGAGAAACCCTTCTTTTTAAATCGGATATGTTCGAGGAATTCATTCACGAACGTCTCAGAACTCACATAAAGTACCTTCGCGTCAGGATTGGTCTTTAAGATTTCATTTCCGACGGCCTGCATAAGGTGAGTTTTACCTAAACCAACGCCACCATAGAGATAGAGGGGGTTATATTTGACACCGGGATTCGCTGCAACGGCTTGGCTGGCGGTGTAAGCGAGGTCGTTGCTGGATCCGACGATGAAATTATCAAAGGTGTAGCGGGGGTTGAGGTTGCCTCGAGACGCCAAAGGCGAACTAGTAGGCATTGATAAAGGAATTGATGACGAGGTTGGTGCCGCTTGAAGGGTCGTTTCGCGATTCACCCGGGTTCGCTTGCCTTGAGTGAGGACAGTGTAGGTGATTTTTGACGGCGAGACGCCGTTATTTGCGAGGACCTGGCGGATCTGTTCATTAAACTTCACCTCGAACTGTTTTTGCGCAAAGATATTAGGGACGGAAATGACGACTTCTTCGTCAGTTTGGCTGACGAGCTCAGTGTTTTTATACCACGTCGTAAATGTGGCATGCGAAACCGACACTTCGATTTCACCTAAGACACTTTGCCACAATGCGCTCATACCCGTCACACTCTCCCTATCACTTTATTCGGTAACTCCTTTTACTATACGGGAGAAGGGTAGTTTTCCACAACCTCAAAAGAGGTGTAAAAAATGTAACGAAATAAGAGGGCAGAACAGGGGTTTGATTTATACACAATTATTATTCACCCCTGTTAATTATGTGGATAAACCAAATAAAGTAGGGGATAAGTTTTATATACAAAGGCACTAATTTTATAAAAAATCAAATGTATGACTTGAAGAATAGGGGTGAATACGGTAAAATGTTTTAGATATGCCAAAACGAACGTACCAACCACACACTCGTCACCGCGCCCGTACTCATGGGTTTCGTGCCCGTGTTGCCTCTAAGGCTGGACGAGCTGTCTTAAAGCGCCGCCGACTCAAGGGTCGCGCTCGCCTGACATTCTAAAAATCACCCGCCTCACCCGCGGGTATTTTTTACCGTATACTAGATATATATGATTCCCGTTCAAAACCGATTCCATGGCCATAATAGTCTTCGCTACGTCTACGCGAACGGCAAAGCAATTCGTTCACAAGCGGTGACGATTAAATCCGTCCGTAACTCGCATCGACAACGACCGCGCTTTTCAGTTGTTGTGAGTAAGAAGGTGTATAAAGGAGCGGTTGGCCGAAATCGCATTCGTCGTCGTGTGTACGAATACCTACGCCAGCGCACCCCGGATCTTAAAGACGTCTATGATATTGTTGTTATCGTTACATCACCAGAACTACGAACGATGGCTGCAGGTGACCTCACCGCCCTCCTCGACCAGCTATTTGAGAAGGCTGACCTGTATAAAAACAGATAAAGCTGGTATAATTTTACAGATAGAACAAAGTGAGCGTCTAGAGACACACCAACGTGAATATATTTGAAACACTGATTGTCCAACCAATCTTTAACCTCCTTGTGGGCTTGTATGCCCTGATTCCTGGTGGTGATTTTGGCATTGCCCTGATCGTCTTTACGATTATTATTCGTTTTGCCTTGTGGCCACTGGTCGTGAAGCAGCTTCACCAAGTTAAGGCGATGCGTAAGCTGCAACCAGAACTAGCGAAGATTAAAAAAGCCACCAAAGGCAATCGTCAACTCGAAGGCGTCCAGATGCTGGAGCTTTACAAAAAGCACGGCGTCAAACCGTTCCGCTCGATTCTGATGCTCCTGATCCAGCTCCCTATCTTTATTGCGCTGTATCAAGTGATCCAGATCCTTACCCTGCACCGCGACCAAGTGGCGAAGTTTACGTACGACTTTCTCGAGGGTGTCCCGGCGATTAACACGATTATCACGAACCCAGATCAATTTAACGAAACCCTGTTTGGTGTCATCGACCTCACCTCATCAGCCTTCCAATCATCAGGGATTACGATGTTCTTCCTGGTCGCGTTGTCGGCGGTTGCCGCGTACACCCAGTACATTATTTCCAAGCAAACGGCGCCAAACACGACGACCAAGCGCTTCCGTGACGTGATGGCTGAGGCAGCTGACGGAAAACAACCAGATCAATCTGAGCTGAACGCCGTCGTAATGAGTAAGATGATTAAATTTTTGCCAATTATGATGCTGTTTATTATGCTAAGCCTACCGGGTGCGTTGGCGCTGTATTATGCAACGTCAAACATTTTCGCCGCGGTTCAGCAATATTACTTGTTGAAGCGTGACGCCAAGGAGATGGATGAGATTGCCGAGCAGGAAATAAAACAGGAAGGCAAGAAAGCCACCGCCAAAGCCCGCGCGAAACAAGCCCGTG
>JAUIDL010000056.1 GCA_030428585.1 bacterium
ATGGTTTTCGTTTTTGCGAGTGTTGCTCTATCGGCGTCCGATTCAGGATCTTCGATGATTGTTGCAAACACGCCTTCATCATCAGTACACTTTGTCCCGACTAACTCTGGCGAGCTAAAGGCAACGTATTGCAGACTGCTACTGGTTCGATGCACTAAATACTCAAAGCCAGGCACGCCTCGGATGTACGAAACGGTAATATTCATTGGGGTAATATCGATAGTTGCAACCGTGGCAGGGTCGATATCAGGATCGGTCGCTTCCTCTACTTCGACCTGCGGTTCTTCGGTAATGGTTGTGTCCTGTTCTGATTCAGGCTGAGTATTTTCAGTTGGCACCGATGTGGTTTGACGATATGGGTCGTCCTCGCCAGAACCACCATCAAGTGAGGCAATTCCAGCCCAAATTGCACCACCAACTAACACTACCGCAGCGACGATGCCGATAATGATCAGGTTGCGTTTCTTTCCCATCCCTTTTACCACGATCTATCCTCTCGTTTGATACTCCCTAGCATACCGATTTATGCACGCGATGTAAACCCGCCAACTAGGCGTCTGCTGATTCGATTTTCTTCACAATCTCATCATAATCATCGACGATTTCGTAAAGATGTACATCTTCTGGCGAAATCGTCTCGTACTTGTCGCGAAGCTGCTTTTGAATGAGTTCATCCATCGGTTTCCAAAAGTCTGAGTTTACCAGAATGGTTGGTGCTTTTGGAATTTTTTGCGTTTGTTGCAAGGCGAGGATTTCGAATAGTTCATCAAACGTCCCGAATCCACCCGGGAAGAAGAGGTACGCGCTCGCATCGAGTGTCATCGAGACTTTGCGCCCAAAGAAGTGTTCAAACTGAAAGCTCTCGGTTGTGTAATCATTCAGATTTTGTTCATGAGGCAGCAAAATGTTTAATCCAATCGAGTCACCACCAGCTTCGTATGCACCACGGTTGGCTGATTCCATCACGCCGTTACCACCGCCGGTCACCACTGCGTACCCGCGTTTTGCCAGGAGCGCTGCGACTTCGTATGCCGCGCTTGTCACTTCGTCCTCTTGCGGTCGCCGAGCCGAGCCGAAAATAGTAATTGTTTTTTCATATCGTGAAAGTAATTCAAACACATGCTCAAATTCATCGATGACCCCGTCCAGACGGCCTTCAGCCGCTTCAATCAGGCGCTTTCGGACTAACAACTCCTGTTTCGCCTCTCGTGCTTCCAGGGCTGGCACTTTTGTTGGCTTGGGTTTTTTGACGGGTAGTTTTTCTGGCGCGACCATGTCGTTATCTAGTTGCTCAAGAACTTGGTTACTCAAGTTCTTGAAGCCCATATAGCGAACGAAAATTTCATTCCATAGACTTTCGCGGAAATGATAAGCATAACGACCCTCGTAGCTTTCCTGGTTCGAATAGGCGAAGCTGACGTCAAACAAGTTAAACGCCACTGGGAAGCCATCGTACATCAACCCAACATAGTCGCGGTCTTTCCAGAACTCGAGCTCTGGGTCAATTTGATAGAGCAAATCTTCAGCTCGACGCCAGTGCAAATCCTCTGGTTGAACGTGCGGCTCAAACGCTACCTTGTCAATCGAGTCCTCTTTGTGCCTGCCGAGGTACCGTTGAATGACGCGCCAGTGAATGTTGTTACCTGCCATCTGACTGGCATTGCCTGGATCAGCAATCAATGTTTCCATCACAATTTCACCAAAATGCGGCTTCTTACTTTTTAGCTTAAAGAAGGTCGAGTACAACTTCACTTCATTCATATAGTGAAATAACAGTGGCAGTGTTTTTAAGACCAAGCCACGCATTTTTCGCACATGCATCGGCACGACAACAATCGTCCCCATTTCTTTTGTGTGAGTGACGTTGTGGAGCTTTTTCTTCACAAAATGCGCCGCGAGGTCGACATACTTTTTGTGATTCATTTGGATGATGCGTAGATCACGCTCTTCGTAATCATCCGCGGTAATTGATTTAAATAATTCGTCGTATTTGTTAAGCCATTCAGGGCCCTCAGAAAAACGCAGTGCGGTGTAGATTTCATCAAAATCTTCTTTCTCGAACATCTCTTCGATGTCTTCGTAGCCGAGTTTGTCCATCAAAGCCTTTGGTGGCATTTGACGAAGCAGTTCTTTAGCCTTGTCACGCTTCAATACGAATACTCGTCGGTTGAACTTTACTTTATTAGCGGCCTTAATCATCAACGGGACGAGCTGCTCAACATCTTCGGTGTCTTTTCCGCCAACGATTTTTGTCAGACGAACAATATCTTCTTCGATACGAGATTGAAGCGCGTAATAGACTTCTTCTCCAGTTGAGGCGCTTGGGTTTAAGCCGAGCTGGCGCAAATTGTCGTGTGCCATACCCGTAATATCACCGATCAGCTTGGTGTCGGCACCAGTCCGTCCGCTAATATATTCCAGTTGGCGTAACGCAGTCGTAAACACCGGTTCTTCAGCGTCTAACAAATCTCGGAGGAACTTGGCCATCTCTTAAAAATCCTTTTCTTCAATTGGCATGTCATGCAGCGTCACGCCTTTGTGTAATATTCCGTCTTTTGCGCCAATCTTTTGGACAACCGATGTCGAGTTAGCGCTGGCAAAAATTAACGACTCCTTGAGTGACTTACCCTGGCTATAGTAACTCAGGAAGCCAGAGCCAAAGGCATCGCCCGCTCCAGTTCGATCGAGCACTGGCACATCCTCGTACATTCCCGCAGAAACAACTGTTTTACCATCAGTGGCGACGACACCGTTCGGACCATCACTGACGATTGCGGTCGGCACTAGATGCAGCATATGCCTGACGAGTTCTTCACTTGATTGTCCTTCGACAATCTGCGCCGCCTCCTCTTTGTTCATAATCAGTAGTTCGACGTGTTCAAGGAGTGAACGCAGTTTATCAGCCTCTTTCAACTCGGCGCCTCCGGGATTAAACGCAATCTTCACTTCCGCTTCAGCAGCTTTTGCAAAAATTACCTCTAACGCCTCCATTGCTCCGGCGAATGATGACACATAGAGCCAGTCGAAGTTGCTGAAGTCTATTGATTCATAGTCTGTGGCAGCGTGGCTGTGGGCCGCGCCTCGATAAACCAAAATTGTCCGTTCGCCGTTATCAGCAAGCAACACCGTCGAGTACTGTGTTCCAAGTTGCTGATCGTGGATGACTAGCGAAGTATCAACATGTTCTTTGTCGAGCTCTTGTAAGACTGCTTGGGCAGCAAAATCATTCCCAACCTTGCCGATAAAGCTACTGCCAAGACCTTGTCTTGCAAAAGTCACCGCGGCATTCGTTGCACCACCACCCGTCGCAAAAGCAACAGTATCGACGTTAATTTTTGCCCCAAGCTTAAAATCTTCGGTGAATTCTTCCATGTATTCATTCGTTCGAGGATCAAGCTCCGCTCGAATACCCTGTCCAGATAGAAATACATCTTGTGACGCCGCTCCAAGAGCACATATAGTAACCATATGCATTATCATACCCTACCTGTTATACTAATGACAAATGACAAATCTGCATCACTTATATTCTCCTTTAGGACAAAGCCCCTGGATTGATAATTTGAGTCGTGACATGATTAGTTCTGGCCAGTTACAGGCGCACGTCAACGACGGTATTCGAGGAGTGACGACAAATCCGACTATCCTCGAAAAAGCCATTACGTCGAGTGCTGCGTATGACGCTCAAATCAAACGACTCGCTTATGAAGGTATGTCAACGGAAGACATCTACTGGAAGATTGTCACCGATGACATTAAATCAGCGACCGAAATTATGAAACCTGTCTGGGATCAAAGTGGCGGCGAGGACGGTTACGTATCCATCGAAGTGTCACCAAAACTTGCCCATGACGCCAAAGCGACTCTTGAACAAGCACGGCATCTTTGGCAAGAAATCGGTTCAAAGAATTTGATGATTAAGGTACCTGCAACGGACGAATGTATACCAGTCATCCACACCCTGCTTGCTGAAGGCATCAATGTGAACATCACCCTGATATTTAGTCTCAGTGACTACAAAAAAGTTGCCGATGCGCATAGCAAAACACATTTATTGACAGATACTAATCCTGCACGCAGTGTTGCCTCATTCTTTATTAGTCGGGTAGACTCCGAGGTTGACAAGCGACTTGATGCAATTGGCACCGACGACGCACGTGCACTCAAGGGTAAAACTGCTATCGCGCAAGCGCGCCTGGCCTACGACATTTTCCTAGACGTTTTTTCGAAGAGCTTGGTGCTCGATGGACATAGTTCGGTGATTCAACGACTTCTGTGGGCTTCGACATCAACCAAGAATCCGGATTACGATGGCTTGCTTTACGTGACAAACCTAGTAGCGCCGTTTACGGTCAATACACTGCCGGATGCAACCATCGAGAACATCAAAGATCACCTACCTGCCGATGTCTCATCGTTTCATCTTAAGGACCTCTCATCTGCACTCGAAACCATCCAAGCGGTCCGCCACGTCGGTGTTGATATGGCCGATGTCATCTCGACTCTTGAACGTGAAGGTGTTGAAAAGTTTGAAAAATCCTTCGAAACATTACTCCAAGCAATTGAAAATAAGAAGAACGCCGCCTAAGACAGCGTTCTTCGATAATATGTAAATCGACTTAGACGACCGCTTTGCCCGCACTTCCCAGTGCGTCGATTTTCTCTTC
>JAUIDL010000057.1 GCA_030428585.1 bacterium
CTGGTACCGAGAAAAGCATCAAAGTCGATGAGATCCTGGTCGCCGCTGGACGTGAACCAACCGTTGATTTAGGCCTCGAAAACGCATCAGTCACCTACACGCCAAAAGGCATCGATGTAAACGAGCACCTACAAACATCGACCAAACATATTTATGCAGCCGGTGACGTCCTCGGACGCACGTTTGCAACCACACACACTGCCCTGCTGGAAAGTCGAATTGCCGCGCACAATATGTTGCAAAAAAATAAACTGACGCCCGACTATACCGCAACGCCAACGATTATCTTTACGAATCCTGAAATTGCCACGGTTGGCCTGAGCGAAGACGACTGCCACAAACGTGATCTGCCGATTAACAAATCACTGGCGCCACTAAATATTATCGCCCGCAGTAACACTGCCGATTTCAGAGATGGATTCGTCAAACTGATTACTGATAAAAAAGGTGTGGTCCTCGGGGCTACCATTGTCGCCCCTGGCGCTGGTGAATTGATTCACGAAATTGCGTTGGCGATCAAGCACGGCCTGAGTGCGCACGCCATTGCCGAAACACCGCACGCTTTCCTGAGTTGGTCAGAAGCAATTCGCGTCGCCGCCGGCAAACTGAGCTAACTATAACTCGCAAGCAGTCGTGTTCCCGACTTCCATCGTCAGGTATTCTTCGTCGGTCATGTTCCAGTACCAGATCAAGGCACCGTCCCCGTAACACGGCACGTAAATGACGTCGCCCGAGTCGTTATCACCCTGCTCGGTCATATAAATGTCTTCGCCGGTCTCGTCCAAAATATCTTCCATGGCGTTGTAGTTTGGATAGTAGCCATTTTCGGTGTTAAAAGCCTCGGCGTAGCGCGAAACAGTCGTTGCATCTTCGGCGATGCTTTCGTTAGTCGCTCGTTGAGATATACCCGCATAGGCGGTAATAACGAGCGCGATACCGATAATAATGCTCACAAGCACCCCGACGATACCCGTCACTAAACCAGTGACAGCCATCCCCTTGCCAACGTTACGTTTCAGACCAATAGCGCCGAAGATAATTGCCAAGACCCCGGCAATAAAACCAAAGGCCCACGAAAAAACGATTGAACAAATACCCAAAATCATAGCGGCAATCGACAGGCCTTTACCCGGCTGAGTAGGAGTGTTCGTTGGCTGAGATGCAGCCGCTGTCGTCGTCGCAGGCATTGCCACCAAAATAATCCCCACAACCAAAGATGGCAAGCCCAAGAAGATTGACAAGCCACCAATCAAGAACAATATGACGTTCATGACCGTGACGATCGGGTTCGGTTCAGCGAACAGTTGGTCAGCGTTTGCCGGTTCGGCCGGCATAATACCGCCAAGCACCCAGTTAACAACAGCATACAGCAAGAAGCTCAGGATCAACGCCGCCATCGGCCAGACAATCAAAAAGATGCCCCATTTTTTACGTTTGTTGGTTGGGTGTGTGGGTGCGGTTGTGTTTTCCATAAGTGCTTGTCAGTATATCAAGAATTGGCGGTGGCGAGTACCTCTTGAACGAAACGGTTATATCTGTTAAGATAGACTTTGTATCGCGGGGTGGAGCAGCCCGGTCAGCTCGTGTGGCTCATAACCACAAGGTCGCAGGTTCAAATCCTGCCCCCGCAACCACGAAAAATAGTCATCTGCAAGGATGGCTATTTTTCGTGGTTCTGAAAGTCAATAAGTCTTTCCAGTGACTGGGAATAGGTTAATACGCTTACTAATAATTGACATATCAGTTAAAATTTGTTATAATATTTATTGTCAGCATCTAGCGAAAGAGGTGAAGTGCCATGGCTGCAACGGGTCCTTACTACGCCACCCAGGGTGGCGGAACGGCCGTCATGGAACGTGGACAGCTCGTGTGGGAAACACCCCCGGACTGGTTCACGGATGCCAAAGTCGGAGACCTCGTGCCCGAAGAATGGGGCATCGTCGGTCCCTTCGACCGGGAGACGAATCATCCCTACACGGAAATCAACTGACACCCGCCCCGCACCACATGGTGCGGGGCAAGTCAATTCTCGTATTCATATACCTAGCCTCTTCTGCATGATATTCACCGACTTATCTTTGGAGATACGGTTTTGCTATTATAGTAATTAATGAACACTCGCATCATTCTCCATGGTGGCAACGCCGATACCGGCAGTGAAAAGAATATTCGGTTCTTTACCGATATCCTCAATGGCGTCGAAAAAGCCGATGTCCGTGTGCTGTGTATTTATTTTGCACGCCCGAAGGACACTGGGAAGAATCGTACGCAACCGATCAATCATCTTTTAGCGCCCAAGCGATTGAACTCGGCAAGGACGTTGACACCGTCCTTGCAGCATACGATATAGGCGAACTCCTTGAAGAGATACAAAAAGCAGATGTGATCTTCATTAATGGTGGGTTCAAAGGTCACTTGAGAGAAACGCTACTCAGTATTGGCGTCGAGCAGTTACGAAAAATGTTTACTGGCAAAACAATTGTCGGCATTAGCGCAGGCGCAAACATGCTGACTAAATACTACTACTCGATGGCATCTGGCGGTATTCGCGAAGGTATTAACTTTCTTCCCATCAAATTATTGACTCACTCCAACGGTCCAGACTCAGAAGAGCACAAGAAACTGCTGCAAAACTACAAAGAGAAATTACCTGTCATTAGTATTGCCGAGGAAGAATACATAACAGTGTAGCTTTTACGGTAGGACTGCTTGCATATCGGATACCCGGTACCGCAAGAGATCACTTCTCCGCTTCAGCCGCGTCCGCCTCTTCCTTCGTGTGGTGTACCGTCCCATGCGGATGCTCCGGCGGGCCATAGATTGAATAGACTTTCAGTGGCGTATCACCTGCGTTAACCAAGTTGTGCCACGTCCCAGCAGGAACGATAACGGCATCGTCATTATTTGCCGTCCATGATTCTAATTCGTGTTCGTTCGGACCCATAAAGACTTGGGCGCTTCCCTCTTCGATGCGCAGGAACTGATCGTGGTCTTCGTGGACCTCTAGCCCGATGTCATGACCTGGTTGAATCGCCATGACCGTCACTTGTAAATTCTTGCCTGTCCATACCGTGGTTCGGTAATTTTGGTTCTCCAGAGTGGCCGCTTCGATATTCGCGACGAACGGGTCTGGACCTTCATCTTTAATAAAACTCATATGCCTCCTATGCAGTGACGCGTTGCAACATTTGCACAAATAATATTAATAATACAATGCCAATTAGGGTGACTAAAAATGAACCAAAAGCCAGCCATCTGCCTAACTTTTTCGATCGACGCAGCGCCACGTAGCCACTAATCACCGAAAAAATGGTTGTCAGTGGGACGACGAAAATCAACAACAAAAAGATGACGATCGTGGCGATAGCGGCACCAAAAATGCCATTGTCCAACGCGGTTTGCGACGCCGCGTTGACGCTGGCCCAGACCCACCACACCGTCAGTGGTAGTGGCAAGGCGGTACCGATACTGACAATCGACAAGCCGACGCGTTCTTTTGGTCGTTCAGGCGGAGCGGCGTGTTGAATTTCGCCCGTGCCTTGGTAAGGATTATCCGTCGCCGTGACCGTTTCTGGCAAAATCTCGATTTTTTCGGTCGGTTGTTCGTTATTCATCGCTGGTACTCGCATCATTAATACTTCGGCTGTAGCCGCCAAACAGGAAATTCACCCATTGTTCTAGGTTGCCTTGTTGTTGCGCAATAATTGTCTGTTCTTCTGGCTCAACAGTTGGTTCACTGTCCGATTTTGGCAAAATCAAGACTTTTTCGCCTGGTCGAACCAAGCCCAAAGACTCACGCGCCGCCAACTCTTGGTACTCGGCTGTTCGGTAGTAACTTTGTTGCAAAGCCAGGCTATCACGCTGTAATTCGGTCAGTTGCAGCTCGCGATTTTTGTAATCGATTTCTTTTTGCAGAGCATAGTTTCGCTGCATCATATCCAGCGATCCCCACACCCAGCTAGCCACAATCAAGAAGGCAATCAAAATCACCACATTGTTCAGCGTCAAGTACTGATGCCGAATTCGGTAGATAATTTTGTTGATATTTATTTTTGCCATGGTTATTGTCTATTATAGCCCATCAGAGGTAGATGCGCTATAATATTGGAACATGGGGCTGTAGCTCATCGGTTAGAGCAGGCGGCTCATAACCACTTGGTAGATGGTTCGATTCCATCCAGCCCCACCAGATTGAACTTGGATAAACGGTTAGAACTTTTCTAGCCGTTTTTTGTTAAACTAAATGTATGTACGGTGACCTACATCTTCATACAAATATCTCAGATGGCTCGATGAGTTTCGATGAAGTGATGCAGGCCATTGCTGTTACTTCCAACAACAAGCCAACGCTGATATCTATAGTTGATCACAATATATTTTCTGTGAAATCGGTAATTCGCAATAGAAATATCTTGATATTACCCGGGATAGAACTTTCGGCCACCGAAAGTTTAGTAAACGTTCATTTAACGGCATATTTTAAAGAAATCACAGACACTAGGCCACTTGATCATTTGCTATCAACTATTCGTGATGGCTACATGCAACGTGCACGACAGATTTACGAAAAAATTATTGCCAGTGGAT
>JAUIDL010000058.1 GCA_030428585.1 bacterium
CCCGCAAGTCGATTGCCTTGTTTTTCAGTTCTGGGTCGTGCTCGATGTGATCTTCGGGAATTTTAACGAAAATCAAATGAATCAACGCTAGTGCGGTCAATCCAATCGCAATCGCCAGTGTCCAACCCATACCAAGAAAACCAATCGCGAGACCACTAAAGACCGACGTGACCATGAAGGCAACTCCCTGAACGGCGCCGACTAGTCCGTTAGCATTGGCCCGTTTATCTTCGGGAACCAGCAGGGTAACGGTTGTCGAAAGGGCGATATTGCGCATATTTTCAACAATTGCTCCCGCTAAAATCACACCACTGAATAACCAGAAGACTGGGCCGGTCCAATCGAGGATACTCTCTTTTGAGAAGACCAAGAATACGATACCCGCCAGTAGATACGCGACCGTCGTGATGAACGTCGCTACTACCATGACTTGTTTCTTCCGGTGGCGGTCAACAATCGTGCCAAAGAAAAGGCTGAGCACGGCAATCATCAGCATGTATGTACCGCCAATGATACCGGTTGCTAACACTGATTTCGTTTCCAAATACACCCAGAACGTCAAGGCAAACCACAAGAAACTAGTGGTGACATTGGCAACCAACGTGTTGATTAAAACGTTATAAAATCGGCGCATAACCAGCTCATTATACGCTAAAGCTCAGGGGTCTGGTATAATAATTTTTATTGGCGCGTTGGCGGAGCAGTTACGCAGCGGTCTGCAAAACCGTTTAGACGGGTGCGACTCCCGTACGTGCCTCCAAGATTCTCTCTATTTTCAGGGAGAGTTTTTATTTTCCGGTCAGCACATCTTCGACCGCCATGTTCGAGAAGCGACTGAGTGCGTATGATTTTCGTTCGAGTTCGATTTGTGCAATCAAACTGTCTTGGCTGGGGGCTAGGCCTTTTATGTTAGCCTCGGTATCAAATTGGTAGCTGGTGTGAGGTTCCCCGTCGACGAACACAATCGTGCAGGACAATCCGGCTTCGGGAGCGTAGATATAGCAAATATTGCGCGAAGACGATACAACATCAACGACGGTATCGTCCTCTGAATGGAGGGTTCGGTAATAAATAATAATCGGCATGCGCCGTTCACCGCGACGCTCACCAATGTTTTTGATGTTTTGTTGGATATTGGAGTTAGCAATGGCTAATGCTTGATCGACAGCTCCCCAAGCGGGCGGGCGACGCTTTTCGCTGACTTCCTGCCACGCGTCACCTGAGGTCTCGAAGAATTTGCCGATGTTCATCCATATATCTTCACCTGAAGTAAATCGCTCTGATTCTTGCGCCATCGTTAAGCCGTACCGAGCGAAACGCGAGTACTTGCCGTCTTTAACGCCTCGGGCAATGCCAATCAACATATTAATTTTTTCTTGACTTTCTGGCGTGAGATTTTCGTAGCCATCGGCGGTTTCTTTGACTTGTATCGTTTCGATTTCGATGTCGGTGTGCTGGGTCAAGTAGTCAGCGACTTCAAACGCAACGGTTCCGCCGCCACTGTTGCCGACCAGCGAAATACGCTCAGGCTTGTGGACCGCAACGTATTCGATGATTTGTTTTGCAATCTCAACATGATCCAAGGGGGCTTCGGCATAATTGACTGATTCGGCTTCACCCGGAGCAACCATTGTCGTCACGATATGCATTTTTTTCGCCAAGATATCGCCATTCTTTGTATCGAACCCAGCCAAATAAAAAGTCGCCGAGCTGCCTTCTGTGTAGGACTCGACATTAATCGGATTGATTTCAGGTTGTGATTGGCTGGCGATGGCTTTGCCGGCTTGGATGTCTGCGTTAAAAACACCGACGAGTGACGTCAGGGAAATCGCTGTACCAGCCAGAGCAAGCGGTAAGCGGCGTTGTTTATTCAGTTTTTCGATAAAGCGTGACTGAGGCGGAGTTTCCCCCTCAAAATCATGCCCCTTACGGAGCTTTTTTACATGATTCGCCTCTGGTGTCGGTCGCGCCTCATCAAACATCTGCCCTTTAGTATACGCCCCCTGGTCAACTGTTTGCTATAATTGCTAGTGATATGCGCGGATGGTGGAATTGGTAGACACGAGAGACTTAAAATCTCTTGGCTTCACGGCCGTGCGGGTTCAAGTCCCGCTCTGCGCACCAATGAAGACGTTCCAGACAATACAAGCTTGAAAAGCTCGTTGACCTCTGGAACTTTTTCATTTTCTGGTGTTCCACAATCTATTTCTGCATAGCTTGGCATTTTGTCGAATAATACCCCAAAATAACGTGCTCGAAGTATCGGATTACAGTGGTCAATGAGTAATTCTTTGAGGTGTTCCACAAAGTATTCAATATATTTCAAGATTGTTGGCATATCGACGCCTCCTTGCGTTTCTAGCTCGCCTTTACGAGCGTCTAAATCGTTAATTTGCTGCTCTATTTTGGTTAAGTCCTCCTCCATGTACTTAATTGCCGTCGGTGATGAAACAAGTCTCATTTTGTCCACGATAACGCGCATCTGAGCCTCAAGCTCCTCGCGCTTCTTATCGCGAAGTTCGCCCTCGTCCTGCACACGAACTTGGCGCTGCTCCCACACAGTCTGTACGGCCTTTAGAACCTCGTCAAAACGCGCAGGATCGACGATAACACGCTCGATGAACTGATTTATCTTGTCATCGAACTCGCCTTTAGGAACACGGAAATAGTGACCGTGGTGACTACAGTGATATGCAGGGTAGTATTTGCCTGATTTACCGCGAGAAGCACTCCCGAGCAACGGGTTGCTACACTCAGGACATAGCACTACTTTGCGATATGGGAACTCCTCGTTATATACGTTCTTCTTTGCAAATTTCTCTTGCTTTGGCGCACGGGTGACATTCGGGTGGTCTGGATCGTCAGGATTGAGCGCAATACTAATCTTGCCGCGATTGGCTTTATTCCATAGTTCGATAGACACTAGGCCATCAAACTTACATAACACCGGCTTATCGCCAGTCCATTTCTCTGTATTCACGCCTGCGTAGATAGTCTTTGCGACATAGACACGCAGCAGCTTGCCGGTCATTTTCTTACCGCCGGAGCGCCTCACGATCTTGGTTCGGTCTAGCTTGTCACGAATTACCTTGATAGGAGTTTGAAAGCCAAGGCGGTTCATTTCATCGGCTATCTGGTCGTCGCTGTAGACGCCAGAGGCACGCATATCGTACATCTTGCGAATAATAGGCGCTTGGTCGGTTTGCGGCACAAGAATAGCTCGTTTACCGTTCACGGTTTCAAGCTTGCTCGTCTCGTAGCCATACAGTGCTGCACGCGACCAGTAGCCGATCTGTGTGTAGCGGATTTCAGAGCCAATCATGCGCGTTAGAATATCGCGTACTTCATCTTTGGCGCGTTCGGCCTCAAGTAGCTCTGTTTTGCGTGACGGGGCCGTAAACGGCTTTAGCCGTTTGGGGAGTTGGCTGTTTTTCCGAAAGAAAAATAGCTTTGCAGCTTTGTCGGGCCGTAGAGCTTTTACATAATACATAGTTGAAATATACCCCAGAGGGGTATATTATAGACGTATGATAGCCGAGATTAAGAAACAAGCAATAAATCGTTCACATAGGATTGAGGGGCAATTCAAAGCGCTCGAAAGGGCTATAGACAACGAGGTGTACTGCATGGACATCTTGACGCAAAGTCTCGCAATTCAGAAATCACTCGCTTCGCTCAACAAGCTCATTCTAGAAAACCACCTGCGTACTCACATGGCTCACTCGCTGGGATCACACGACCCTGCCGAGCAAGATAAAGCCATTGAAGAAATGATGAAACTGTATGAGCTAAACAACATTCGGGGGAAATAAATGGATCACTCGCAGCACAATCACCAGCACCATAACCACGACCATAACGCTGACGCTGCGCAGTATGCCTGTCCAATGCACCCCGATGTGACATCAGACAAGCCTGGCATGTGTCCAAAGTGCCACATGGCACTCGAAAAAGTAAAACAAAAGCCAGAGCAACACGGACACGATCACGACAAACACGCTGGGCATAGTCCCAATATGTTCAAGCAAAAGTTTTGGTTGAGCTTACTACTGACTATACCGACCCTCGTTTTTTCGCATACGGTACAAAGCTGGTTCGGACTGGATTTCATGTTTACCGGCAGCGAGTATATTCCGGCAGTATTTGGTACGATTATTTTCATCTATGGCGGTTTAGTGTTCCTCAAGAGTGCTAGAGGCGAACTAGCGGCTCGCCAGCCGGGTATGATGACACTTATCTCGATGGCAATATCTGTGGCGTTCGTCTATAGCCTGCTTGTCACATTCAAAGTAGTCAGCGGTATGGACTTCTGGTGGGAGTTAGCAACATTGGTGACGATCATGCTGCTCGGCCACTGGCTTGAAATGGCGTCCGTCCAAAATGCGCAAGGAGCGCTCAATGAGCTTGCCAAGCTGCTACCTGACGAGGCAGAGCTAATTGACGGTGATACAACGAAAAAAGTCCTGATTAGCGAGCTAAAAGTCGGTGATTTACTGCTCATTCGTCCAGGCGCACAAGTGCCGGTTGATGGCGTGGTCGTCAAAGG
>JAUIDL010000059.1 GCA_030428585.1 bacterium
AGCCAGAAAGGTTATATTAGCGAGTAAACTTCTCATGAAGCACCGAATAATCATACAACTCATCCTCACTAAACCAGTGGGGAATCTCTTTCTCGGCGTCATCCAGGTCGCCAGAGGCGTGAATCAGGTTTGGAATCCCCTGATCAGTAGCATCGCTGTAGCCATAGCTCATGTGTGAAAAGTCGCCACGGATTGTTCCAGGAGCCGCCGACTTCGGCTCAGTTGAACCGACCAGTTTGCGCACCAAGTCGACGGCTTCAACGCCTTCGAGCACCATCGCAATCACTGGACCTTGGCTCATCGTCTTGAGCTGATTAGCCATTGTCTGTTCACCGCGACGGGTTTGCAATTGACCGATCTCTTCATAGTGCTGAAAATAGTGCTGCGCATCCGGCGCAATCATCTTGGTGCCGATGACCTTCAGACCAACCCGCTCGAAACGAGTCAAAATCTCCCCCACTACCCCACGCTGTAATGCGTCTGGTTTAAACAAAATTAATGTTCGCTGTATATGTTCTTGCATAAATACTCCTTAAAACTTGTTCTATTGTACCAAAAGTATCGTCACTAACACGGCCGACAGGACAATTCGATACCAGCCAAAGACGGCTAGCGAATGCTTGGCCAGGTAATTCATCAAAAAACCAACCGCCAGTAACCCGCTGATAAACGCCGCCAAGTTCGAGACTAACAATACGCCGGCGTTTGCCACCAAATAGTCACTGTCGGTAATCAACAGCTTTACGGCGACGCCAGCCATAATCGGCAGCGATGCTAAAAAGCTATACTCGGCAGCCTGCGCTGGCTTGAGACCCGCAAAGCGTCCCGCCAAAATCGTCGAGCCCGATCGCGAGACTCCCGGAATCAAGGCAATCATCTGAGCGAGGCCGACAACCAACGCCCGCCACGGGCTCAGCGCTTCCCCATCCTTCACTTCTGAGGCTTTTGGCAACTTTTCAACTACTACCATCACCGTACCAACCAACGCCAAAGTTACCGCCACCACCCACGCACTGCCAAAGAACGCCGCCGAACCAATCCAATCGGCCAACAAAAAGCCAACCACGCCAGCCGGAATACTCGTAATCAAGATATTGCGCGCCAAATGGTAGCGCCTGTTGACGAAAATATCCTTCAGAATGTTCATGATTTTACGACGGAAATAGACCAACAGGGCAAACATCGTCCCAAAGTTCAAAAACTCCAACAACAAGTGGTCAGATGCCCCTGAAATAAACGTCTGAGCTATCACTAAGTGCCCCGAACTACTAATCGGGATAAATTCGGTCAGTCCTTGAATCAGGCCAAGGATCACAGCGACAAGCCACATCATTACCCTCTATTGTATCGTCCAGCGTCGAATTAGGCTATGCTTAGAGTATATGTTCATGTCAGAACTCATCTTGGACTACATCGAGTCGCTGGAAGTCGAAGGCGGCCGCTCTGCGAAGACGGCCGAAAATTATCGCCTATACCTCGAGCGGTTCGTTGAATTCACCGATGATATCAAAGTTGGCAGTATTACGACCGAAGTCGTCCGTAAATATCGTCTATGGCTGAACCGCTATCGCAACGAAAACGGTGAAGAACTCGCGACAATCACCCAAGCCTACCACCTGATTGCCCTGCGCGGGTTCCTGCGCTACCTGTCATCACGCGATATCGAAACGCTAGCACCGGACAAGATTACCCTCCCGAAAGTCAGCCGTAAACAAGTCACCTTTTTGCACTACGACGAGGTCGAACGCCTGATCTCGACGATTGATATCACCGAAGAATCGGGCCTACGTGACCGCGCTATTGTTGAATTACTGTTCTCGAGTGGCCTGCGTGTCTCTGAGCTGGTCAATCTGAATCGTGACCATGTCAACACCAAGCGCCGCGAATTTATGGTCCGTGGTAAGGGACAAAAGGACCGTCCGGTCTTTATCAGCCAAGCGGCGGCTGGCTGGGTCGATCACTACTTAGGCGTCCGCCAAGACACCCTGCCTCCCCTTTTCATTAGTTACAGTCGAAACGTTGAAACCAGCAACACGGGTGATTACCGTCGCCTGACGCCGCGCAGTGTCCAGCGAATGGTATCCAAATACGCCAAGCTGGCTGGTATTACCAAGCACGTCAGTCCCCACACGATGCGCCACAGCTTTGCGACCGACCTATTGATGAACGGCGCTGACCTTCGCAGTGTCCAGAGCATGCTGGGCCACAGCAACATCGCGACCACACAGGTGTACACCCACGTCACTGACGAACATTTACGCGAAGTCTACGAAAAGTTTCACAGCGAATCAGATTAAGGCATGCAGGCCGCGACTTGCGGCGCTGGCGTCTGGTCAATGACAGAGAAGTTCTTACACAGATCGCCGGTGATATCGAGGGCTGCTTGTGGGAATGGGAAATCCGTATCGACAGTATCGACGCGGCTTTCAACTCGGCGAAAGAGGTCATTCGCGCGTCCGGTCGAGTCGACCTTTGGCTGCACGCTGTCAAACTTCACCAAATCACCCGATGAATCATACAATTTGATACGGAAATGGCTAGCATTGTAGAGTGCTGTCAGGCGAAGATAGGCCGTCCGGTCTGAGCCACCACCCATTGGATCTGGTAAATCAATGGTTGCCATACAGGCATAGCCACCTGATGAAACAGTATTTGCACAGTTAATGCGTAATGGTGTGTCAATCGTGTCTTTTGGTGTCGCCGCTGTCGGGTTATTGCGCCGCAAGTCACGACCGACGAGATCCTCTGCTGGTACTGTTGAATCGCTAGTTGGGTACAAGAACACTGTGTTCGTATTACTCTCTCCCCCAGTTGCGTAATCAAACTGATCGAGTGAGAAGCTCGAACCGACCTGGAACAATTGGGTACGAAGGAGTGCTGGGCGATTGGCAGGCCATGAAGCAGCCTCGAGCAATGGGTTACCACTCACCAAACTGACCCCTGAACCGAGCGCAGCCGCGTCCAAGTCGTCTTGACTGAACCATTCGACGGTCATACGACTGAAGTCACTAACACCCTGTAATGGCACCATCTTGGTGCTATTTGCCGAGATAGCGGCCTCGTAGTCATCGGTTTCGAGCTCAATCGTCAAACAAGTATAGGCCTGATCCAGCGCAGCATCAGTCGAGCTGAGACTCTGTTGAATCGGCACTTCGGCCGTTCCTGTCCCAGGGACAACACCATCGGCGCGTACCGCCAGGTTGCATTCGGTGTTATTAATCTGAGCACGTAGCAAGGCGCAGGCGGCGGAATCGCTCGCACAGACCTCTTTGTAATTTAGTAGCGCTCGCTTGGCATCCTCAACACCAGCCAGGGCCGAGTCATACGCACTTTGTGACAAGTCATTGTTGGTTGCTTGGTTCTGGTCGCTCAACATCACGCGGATAAAACTAATTGTCACAATGGTCATCAACAAGGCCGCAAAGATTACGACAAAGATCGATACCGCTCCTGACTCCCGTTTGATCACGCTCATGCTCTGCATACCCTCCTAGTTAAACCCATACCCTGCCCGAATGACAAGCCTAAACTCTTGGACGGCACAAAAGGTGAAGTTAGCGTTAATGGCACTTGGCGGCAAACACGAGGTCTGATCAGCGCCGAGTGCGCTGACATCACCCGTGCCAATCGTAAAGGTCAATGTATACAATTGTTGCTCAGTTAAACTGTCGTAGCTACCAGCAACAGGCGTGATCGTGAACTGATGAATGTTGAGCGCCCTGTCCCCAGCTTTCAACAGCTCCACAGCGGCGGCTTCATCCAGCGGCTGAATGTCGTTATACACAAAGCTACTGCCTGTTTTGTCACAATACGCTTCGGCAGTGTCAGGAACCTTGACGAAGTGGACTTCTTCACCAGAACGTGGCCCAGTGTACTGGGTCAGACCGCTGTCGTCTGAACCGAGCGCTGGGTTGTTCGCCGCAAATGATTTAGCATAATTCCAGACATACGAATACTGTCCCAAACATAGCCGCCCACCTGCACTGTTGGTTTGCAGTGCACTGGCAACGTCAAAGCGATCACTGGCGGCGATACTGCGGCGCAGATTATCGCTCATCGTTCGACCGGCCTGGTTCACTTCTTTCAATGTAATGCCTTTACTGTAAATTACCCCCATTTGAATGACGGATAAGGCAATCGCCAATAACAAGGCCGTGACGAACGTCATCGCCAACATCAACTCGATAATCGTAAAGCCTTGCCTATGGTTCATACAGCCTCACAATCGTTGCAAGTGTCATCGGGACAGATAGCCCGGGCGCATCCCAACAGCCACGGATATGGAAATCGATGAATTCAGAACCAGTTGCGCCGTTACTGCGGACACCTTCTACCCAAATACCGGCGGCTCGTTCATACACTCCACTGCCGTCGTAAAGTACTTGGGCAAACGTATCGCCGACTGCGACAGCGGTCACTGTTGCACCTGTTTCAAATCTGAGCGCATTAGTATCGATAATAAATGCATTGGTTGGTGGGTCAGGACAGGTAATGCCGGTCGCACCAAATGCCGATG